>NZ_JBFANF010000010.1:0-36576 GCF_040674675.1 Dactylosporangium sp. NPDC049742
TCCACAGCACGACCGCGTCGATGGCCTCGGGCGACGGCAGCACGACGTAGCGGGTGATGACGGCGTGCAGCCGGTCGAGGATCGCGGCGCCGTCGATCGGTTCGGTGGTCACGCTGCCACTCCTTCGTCTCGGAAACCGCCGGCGATGGCGGCGCGGGTCTCGCGGTCGGTCTGTCCTGCACCGATTCCGGCGTCGTACAAGGCGTTCAGCGCGTCGCGGGCGCTGATGGCGTTAGCCGCGACCATCCGGGCGACACCCCGGGCGGAGCCGTAGAGGGTGGCGCGGCGGCGGCCCTTGGGTGCGCGGCGGATGGTGTCAAGCAGGGAGCGCAGCAGCGCATCGGGTGATGAGATGCCCCCGCCCGGCGCCGAGCTCGGCGCCCTGGTCGTGCTCGCCGACGTCGCGGCGACCGGCGGCGGTTGGCAGGCGGTGATGAGGGGCGGGGGCATCTCAACCACCGGGCGGTCGCCGATCCAGCGGTACGGGCGGCCGGTGCGCGGGTGGATCGACGGCGGCGCCACGACGTACCCGCCGTCGCCCCGCACGTCGATGCCCTCGCCGAGGCGTCCCTGACTGTTCAGGACGGCCGGCATTTCCCATAGGGAGCCGGTCCTTTGCTTGTCATTCGACGCCCTGGGAGAATCCCGGGAGACGATCTTGGCCGCTTTCCTGGAGCGAGCCGTCCAGCGCGCGGACCGGTGAACGTGGGTGCATCCGCCGGCGGGCGTCGAGGGCTTCTTCCCACCGGGCGGTCAGACCTTTCCAGCAGGGCGGGAGATCGTCTCCGCCGTGACCTGCGAGTAGCGGCCTTGGATCGACCCGTCCATGTGCCCGAGCTGAGCATCCATCAGCACCGCCGGCATGCCCATCGTCTTGTACGAGTGCCGCGGCCCAAGTGGCGTCAGGTCCGGCGCGATCGGCAACCAGCACGCCGTGGCCCGGTCCATCCCGCCCCGGCCACGCACCGGCACGCCGGGCCACGGATCGGACAGGATCGGCACCGGCCGCGCGGGACGGGGCGCCTTCGCCGGGAACCGGCCGGTCGCCGCGGGCTGGAAGACCCAAGTGGCAAACCCGCTACGCCGATGGTGCGCCGCCGTCATCGCAGGTTCCACCGCCCGGGCGTAGCCCAACTCCGCGATCGCGGCGGCGATCCGCTCCTGCGTCCCGGCGGCGAACCAGCACTTCCGTAACGATGCTCATCAGCTCTCGTTCCTGCGCCGGCCGGGACGGCGGCAGCCGCCGTGCCGAAACCGTCCACATCGACGCCACCGGTTCCGACGGCGTCGTCGGCGATGACGGTGGTCGCCAGGTCGAGGCTGATCGTCCCGAAACCGCCACACGCGAACATCAGCCCTTCGACGGTGGCGGACCGTTCCCGGACGGCCCGATCCGCCGCTCGATCTCGGTGAAGATGCAGGCGTCGTCCCAGTAGTTGCCGAAGAACTTCTCGCCGGTCAGCACCTCGCACAGGATGTACATGCCGACGCCCGCGTGACCGCCGCCGAACTCGCAGATCGCCGACAGCCACAGCAGCACGGCGCGGGTGTCGCTGAACCCATACGGCCACGGGTCACCCTCCACCCGGAAGAACTTCGGCGGGTCCGGGTCGACGAACTGCACGATCTGCTGCCTGCCCTGACTCAGCGCGATGCCGATCTGGCGGCTCGCCGGGTCCGCAAGGTCGGTCTGTAGCCGCTCCTGCGCGCACTGCTGCAACCACGCGATGACCCGGCACAGCCTGCCCGAGCGCCACTGCGGCGGCCACCTCGTCCCGCTCCGCCGTTTTCCCGGTTCGGGAAGGTCGGCTCGCTGAGCCGCCGGCTCGTCTGCGGCACCCCGCAGGTGGCGGGTCAGGTGTGTGTCCCGGTGACCGCCGACGTCATCCGCAGCAGCTCGATCATCGCGAGGGTGATCTGGTCGCGGACCCGGCCGACCGACAGGTCCCACTGGCGCGTGAAGCCGGGCCGGCGGTCGAGCGACTCCCACACCGGCAGGACCTCGCCGTCCAGGCGGGCCGCCGGCATCCACAGCGGCACCAGGTACTCCACCGCCGGCTGGAGGCGCCGGACGCGCTGGGTGCTGGCCGTCGAGCGGGTCAGCGCCGACTCGGCGATCGACAGCAGCGTGGTGAGCAGCCAGTCGTGCAGGGCGAGGTCCTCGCACAGCTCGACCACCGACGGGGAGCAGTCGCCGCTGCCGGCGAGGGTCAGCGTGCGCAGCGTCTCGGACTGCACGGTGAACTCCACCTTGAGCCCCTCGTGCCCCGGGGTCGGCTCGAAGACCCACCGCAGGTGGGTGCGGCGGGCCCGGAAGGGCGAGCGGTGGTCCAGCTGCGCCGAGCCCTGGACGGCGTCCATCGTGTGCCCGGCGATGCCCGCCATGTCGAGCCGGTCGGCGCTGCGCTCGTGCCGCAGGTGGCCGTCGCGGACGTCGGCGGCCTTCACCTTGCCGATCGTCTCCAGCCGCGCCGGCCGGGCCAGATAGTGCGGCCACTGCATCCGCCGGTTCTCCGCGCTGGGGGTCACCGACGTGTGCGCCGACCCCTGCAGCACGTGCCCGCCGGTGACGGCGGCGTGCGAGACGACGGTGCCGACCGCGCGGACCCTCGCCCCGCTGCTGGACGGCAGCGCGCAGTCCACGCCGATCAGGCGGTCCGGCGAGACGGCATAGGCGATCGGCCGCTCCGACTGGATGACCCGCGAGCCGGGGGCGGTGTCCAGCAGCCGGACGGTGCTGTCGCGGGCGAGCGGCGTGGAGTTCTGGAGGAGTCCGGTATGCACCTCACCAAAGGTGAGCATCATTCCTCCGATGGTTCACGCCTGCGGGGGTTCGCGACGCCCCGCTGTGCAGCTACTCTAGCGGTTGGCCGCGGCCCGCAGAGCCATGAGTCCCGCGCATCCGGACAGGACATCGTGCGGATATCTCGTTTTTCCAAGCTCTGATCATGGTCGTCTATCTCTTGGGCCTTATTCTCAACGGGTGACCAGTTCAGGGGCGGACGTCGTGGTGGTCGGGGCGGGCGTCACGGGACTGACCACCGCCGTTCTGCTGGCGGAGCGCGGAATGTCCGTCGTCATCGTGAGCCGGGACCATCCTTCACGGACGACGTCATGCGCGGCCGGTGCGCTGTGGGGCCCGCATCTGGTGGAGCACGAATGCGTGGAGCGGTGGGGGAAAAGCACATTGAGGACGCTCACCTCGCTCGCCGCCGACCCGACCACGGGCGTGGAGCTGATGGACGGCGTGGAGGCGTGCAGGACGCCGCAGGACCCGAGCCCCTACCTCGCCTGGCTGCCCGGCGTCCGGGCGTGCGGGCCGGACGAGCTGCGCCCCGGGTTCACCATGGGCTGGCGGTACCGCATCCCCGTCGTCGACATGCCGGTCTACCTGACCTACCTCTACGACCGGCTGCACAAGGCGGGCGGGGTGTTCTGGCTGCGTGACGTGCCGGCCCTGGAGGACCTCGGCGACGAGGCCCGCATCGTGGTGAACTGCACCGGGCACGCCGCCGGCCGGCTCACCCGGGACGACGAGCTCAGCGGCGCGCGCGGGGAGGTGGTGATCGTGGACAATCCCGGACTGGACGAGTTCTTCATCGAGGTCGACAGCGAGGACCCCGATCTGACCTATTTCGTGCCGCAGGGCGACCATGTCGTGCTGGGCGGCACCGCATATCCCGGACGGGCCGACACCGAGCCGGATCCGCGGGCGGCGCGGGAGATTCTGCGCCGGTGCGCGAAGGTGGAGCCGCGGCTCGCCGGCGCCGTGATCCGCGAGGTGCGGGTCGGCGTCCGGCCTTTCCGCAGGCAGGTACGATTGGAGCATGTCAATCTTGGGCGCTGCCACGTCGTGCACAATTACGGGCACGGTGGCGGAGGCGTGAGTCTTTCGTGGGGTTGCGCCCTGGAAACGGTGGAGTTGGTGACGGCGCTGGAGTCGTCAACACGGTGACCGACGTCTATGTTTCTTCCAGCTTCGTCGACCTGAAGGCGCACCGCCAGGCGGTGCTCACGGTCCTGCGCGGCCTGCACGTCGTGCCGCACGCGATGGAGGACTACGTCGCCGCCGACGAGACCTCCCTCGACTACTGCCTCCGCGACGTCGAGAAGTGCCAGGTCTTCGTCGGCATCTACGCCTGGCGGTACGGCGCGGAGGTGCCCTCGCACAACGCGTCGATCACCGAGCTGGAGTACCGCCACGCCGTCACGCTCGGCATCCCGCGACTGATCTTCCTGCTGGAGCCCACGCACCCCTGGCCGCCGAACGTCATGGACGAGGGCCGCCCCCGCGAGCGGATCATGGCGCTGCGCGCCGAGCTGGCCGGGCCCGACGGCCGGCTGTGCAGCATGTTCACCACCCCCGACGACCTCGCCGCGAAGGTCGGCACCGCGGTCACCAACGAGCTGGCCCGGCTGCGGGCCGGCACCGCCGGGGGCGACCCGCCGGACCACGTCGCGCAGTACCGGGCCAGGGTCCGCGACCAGCGGCGCCGGCTCGACCTGAGCGCGCTCGCGCTGCCCGACCACCCCGACGACATCGAGGTCACCGTCGCCGACGTGTTCGTGGAGCAGCTCGTGCGGGAGGAGCCGCCGCCACCGGTGGAGCTGCCGCGCGACTGGCTGCGCCGGATGCAGACCGAGGGGCAGATCAAGCCCGGCGAGCTGCCCGAGCACATCGACGCCAGCGAGGCCGACCACCTCCGCGAGCTCTACCTCGCCAAGCCGTGGCAGCGGCTGTTCGACGTCCTGTCCGACACCGAGCACCGCAAGGTCGTGCTCCTCGGCGACCCCGGGTCCGGCAAGTCGACCGTGACCAACTACCTGATGCTCGTGCTCAGCCGCGCCCGGCGCGACGAGCGGCTGTCCGCGCTCACCGACGTGCTGCCGTTCGTCGTCGAGCTGCGCTCGTACAGCGCGATGCTGGTCAGCGGCGAGTGCGAGAGCTTCGTGGAGTACCTCGCGCACCAGGCCGCCCGCGACGGGCTCGGGCTGCCCGAGGCGGTGCTGCGGCAGTACCTCGCCGACAACGGCCGGGCCCTGTTCATCTTCGACGGGCTCGACGAGATCTTCGACCGCAACCAGCGCACCGCCGTGACCACCCGGATCGCCGCCTTCGTCGAGGAGTTCCCGTCGGTGCGGGTCCTCGTCACGTCGCGCGTCATCGGCTACGTCCGCAAGGCGCTGACCGACGCGGGCTTCGCCCACTTCACCCTGCAGGACCTCGGCGACGAGCAGATCCAGGAGTTCCTCGCCCGCTGGTACCGCCACACGATGTCCGACGACGAGAGCGCCGGCGTACGGCGCCTGCGGCTGCTGGAGACGCTGCGGCTCACCTCGGCGATCCGGGAGCTGGCCGGCAACCCGCTGCTGCTGACCATCCTGGCGATCATCAGCCGGCACAAGGCGCTGCCCCGCGAGCGGTGGAACCTCTACAACCACGCCGCCGGCGTCCTCGTCGACCGGTGGGACGTCAACCGGCAGCTCGGCCAGGGCGACACCGCGGCGGCGCCGGGCACCGCGCCCGGCAACCGGGTGGACGTCAACGCCGACGAGAAGAAGGCGATGCTGCGCCGGCTGGCGTGGGAGATGCAGTTCGACAGCACCACCGCCGTCAACTACATCCACGGCGACGCGCTGCGGGCCGTCTTCGTGCGGCACCTCGTCGAGCGGTTCGGCCTCGACCGGGCCGACGCCAGCGCCGCCGCCGACCGCATCATCGACCGCCTCCACATGCGCAACTTCATCCTCAGCCGCTACGGCCCCGACCTGTACGGCTTCGCGCACCGCACGTTCCTCGACTTCTTCTGCGCGGCGGAGATCCGCCACCGGTTCAAGACCGGGCTGCTCACGTTCGACGACGTCGCGGACCTGTTCCGCCGGCACTGGCCGGACACGTCCTGGCACGAGGTGCTGCGGCTGGTCGCGAGCGTGCTGCCCGAGGCCGGCGTCGAGCAGATCGTCGACATGCTCGTCACCGACGCCGACCCGCAGTGGCCGCCGCAGGAGTTCCCCAACCCGCCGTGGAACATCGCGCTGGCCGTGCAGTGCCTCGCCGAGCTGCGCAGCCGCGCCGCGGTCGAGCAGGCGGCCGCGGTGCTGCTCGACCGGGTCGTCCTGCTGCTGGAGCACTGCGTGTCGATCAACGACCGCGACACCGCCCTGCTGATCGAGGACGCGATCCTGCCGGCCGTGCGCACCATCGGACCCGACTGGCCCGGCCGGCGGAGCTTCTTCGCCTGGTACCGCCGCCGCGGCTCCCACCTGCTGTGCAGCCCCGTCACCGAGTACGCGGCCCGGATCGCGGCGATCCTCGCCGAGCCCGAGGACGACGTCGAGCGGCTCTTCACCGAGGAGCTCGACCCGGTCCGCGACAGCCGCGCGTCGCACGCGGCCGTCGCCGGCCTCGCCGAGCTCGCCCGCCGCTGCCGGCTGCCGGAGCGGGTCAACGCGTCCTACCCCGAGGCCGGACGGGTCCGCGGGATGCTGATCGAGCGGGCCGGCTCCGGACCGTACGGGCAGGTGCGCGTCGCCGCGGTCCAGGCGCTCGGGGAGCACTTCGGCGACGACCCCGCCGCGGTCGCCGCGCTCAACCGGCTGGCCCGCGACGACCGCTCCGGCGGGATCCGCACGACCGCGATCCGCGCGCTGCGCCCCGCCTGCGCCACCGACCCGGCGACCCTGCGGACCGTCATGGCGTGCACCGGCGACGACCACGTCCCGGCCCGGCAGGCGGCCGTGGAGCTGGTCGGCTGGCGCTGCGGCACCAGCGACGACCTGGTCGCGGCGCTGCGGCGGCGACTGCGGGTCGACAGCGACCCGCAGGTCGTCAAGCTGGCCGCGCAGGCGCTCGTCGAGCACCACCACGCGGGCGACCTGGTGCGCGACGACGTCGTGCAGCGGCTGGCGGCCGGCGCCGGGCCCGCGGTCCGGCGGGCCGCGATCGAGGTCCTCGCCGAGTGCGCGGACACGCGCGACATCCTGCTCGGCTACGTCCGCACCGACCCCGACGCCGGGGTCTTCCGCGCCGCCGCCGAGGCGCTCGCCGACGACCTGCTCGCCACGGACCGCGGCGCCGGCGATCCGGAGGCGGCCGCGCAGGTGCGCGACGCGGCCCTGGCGCGGCTGCCCGCCCGCGGCAACCCCGATCCCGCGGTGCGCCTCGCCGCCGCGGAGATCCTCGGCGCCCGGTTCATCGGCGAGGAGGTCGTCGCCGGGGCGCTCCGCGACGAGATGAGCGACGCGGTCCCCGCCGTCCGGATCGCCGCCGCGCACGCCCTCGCCGGGATCGCCTCGACCGACGGCAAGGTCGCCATCGCCATGCAGCGCAAGCTCAACGACCCGGAGGCGGAGGTCCGCCGGATCGCGGTCGGCGTCCTGCTGCACCGCATCGCGCTCGACGCGGACCTGCGCACGAAGCTGACCGAGCGGGCCCGTTTCGACACGGACGCCGGTGTACGGCTGGCGATCGTCACCGCCCTCGGGCGGCGCTGGTCGCTCGGGCCGCAGGCGCGCAGGCTGATCGTCGAGCGGGTCGCCGACGACCACAGCGAGCTGGTCCGCCGGGCGGCGGCGGAGATCCTCGCCGCGCACCTGGACGACCCGGACGCCCGCGACGCGCTCGGCGACCGGATCCGCGCCGACCTCGACGGCGACGTGGTGCGGATCGCGGCCGGGGCGATGGGGGCGTATCAGGGCGCCGGCCCGCGGGTCGCCCGGATCCTCGTGAAGCGCACCGGCGACCGCAACGCCAACGCGAAGCTGCGCCGCACGGCGGTGGAGCTGCTCGGCGACCGGTTCGGCGACCGCGACGACACACGGGACGCGCTGCTGGAGCGGATCTCCACCGACTCCGACGCCGACGTGATCGAGACCGCCGCCGAGATCCTGCTGCGCCGCGCCGGCGGCGGTCCCGCGCTCGAGGCGCAGGTCCGGGACCGGCTACTGGTCCGGCTCGACGACGCCGCCCCGGTCAACGGCGGCGCCGCGCGGGTCCTCGGGCGCCTCCTCGGCGCCGAGCCGGACCTGCCCGCGCGGCTCATCGCGCTGTCCGCGGCCCACCCCGCCGACACCGAGCTGTGCCGCGTCGTCGGCACCGTCCTGGCCGAGCTGCCCGAGGTGAGCCCGCAGATCCACGACTGGTTCGTCGAGCACCTGGACGACCCCGACTGGACCGTCAAGGAGAAGTCGGTCCGTGCGCTCGGTCACCGTTTCGGCGCGCAGCCGGAGACCCGGGCGCTGCTGGACCGGCACGCCCGGCATCACCCCGACGGCGCGTTTCGCGAGGTCATCGGGCAGGTCCTGACCGGGCTGCCGGAGATCTCACCCCACGACCTGCCGCCCATTCCGCTCCGCCGTACGGATGAGCGGCAGTAGCGTTGGCGATGATTGCTTGAGCGCGTGTGACACGCTATACCTGCTAGGTGTCCCCGCGGCTCGCCGTTCGCCATCCGGAGGTCTTCGAACAATGAACGGCGCTGCTGTCCTCGAGTGTGCCCGCAACGGCCAGGCTGACTGGCGGTCCTTCGACGCGGAGGAGTACCGCAACCAGCACTACAAGTTCGTCCGCGACGACGACCGCGAGATCATGGGCATCACCCGTGACTTCTTCGCGCGTGCCGGAGTCAGCGGCGGCCGGGCGCTGGACCTCGGCACCGGCACCAACCTGTATCCGGCGCTCTCGATGATGCCGTTCAGCCGGTCGCTCACCCTGCGGGAGTACTCCCCGGCCAACCTCGCGTGGCTCGCCGAGCACCAGCGCGCCGGCCTCGACCGCGGCTGGGACGCCTTCTGGGACGTGTTCCTGGAGTCCCCGGCGTACCGGCGGACCGACCCGCGCGCGAAGTTCGCCGCCGCGAAGATCCAGCCCGGCAGCGTCTTCACCCTGCCGCGCCGCCGCTTCGACCTCGGCACCATGTTCTTCGTCGCCTGCTCGATCTCCTCCGACCGGGCCGAGTTCGAGCTCGCGATCCAGCGCTTCGTCGGCGCGCTGCGCCCCGACGCACCGTTCGTCGCGGCGTTCATGAAGCGCTCCTCCGGCTACGAGGTCGCCGGCCGCCGCTTCCCCGCCGTGTCCGTCGACGAGTCCGACGTCCACGGCTCCCTCTCCCCGCTGACCGCCTCCCTGCGCGTCATCCCCGTCGAGTCGGACATGTCCCACGCCGACGGGATGATCGTCGCGACCGGCCGCACCAGGTCCAGCAGGCGTCGCGACTGACCCACGGTCATCGCCCGGCGCGGCCGCCGGCGGTGACGGGTGTGCCTGCCGGATCGGCGGCCGGGCGGGTGGGGCCGGTGCGGAGGGCGACCAGGAGCGCGGCGGCCAGGTAGGTGCCGGTGGCGATGAGCATCGCGGTGGGGAAGGCGCCGACGGCGCCCAGGACCGCGACGCCGAGGGCGCTGCCGACCTGCCGCATCGTGTTGAGCAGGCCGCTGGCCACGCCCGCGTGACCGTCGGGGGCGGCCTGCAGGGTCAGTGACGTGGCGGCGGTCATGGCGGTGTCGATGCCGAAGCCGACGACGAAGAGCGCGGCGAGCACCGCCGGCAGCGGGCCGGCGGCGCACGCGCCCAGCGCGGCGAACCCGGCGGCGCCGGTGAGGAGGCCGACCAGCATCGTCGCGCGGTGGCCGTAGCGGTGGCCGGCCCAGCCGCCGAACGGGGAGCCGACCACGGCGCCGGCGGCCTGCACGGCCAGGGCGACGCCCGTGAGCAGGGGCGACAGGTGGCGGTGCTCCTGCAGGTACAGCGTCACCAGGAAGAACTGGCCGTAGAAGGCGAAGTTCAGGGCGAACCCCGTGACCACGGTGGCGCGCAGGGCACGGTGGCGCAGCAGGTCGGGCCGCAGCATCGGATCGGGGCGCCGGCGGCCCCCGTCGCCGGCGAGTGCCTTGCTCGCGCGGTACTGGAGCAGCACGAACAGGCCGAGGACCAGCGCGCCGGCGACGATCAGCGGCGGGTGGGCGGCGATGCAGCCGGCGACCAGCAGCGCGAGGCCGCAGGTCGACGTGGCCAGGCCG
Source organism: Dactylosporangium sp. NPDC049742 (assembly GCF_040674675.1). Taxonomy (NCBI): domain Bacteria; kingdom Bacillati; phylum Actinomycetota; class Actinomycetes; order Micromonosporales; family Micromonosporaceae; genus Dactylosporangium; species Dactylosporangium sp. NPDC049742. The sequence continues at coordinate 10,018 of NZ_JBFANF010000010.1, forward strand.
CGGACGTCGACCCGCGCACCGGCGTGGCGCGGCGGGTCGACCAGGCCCCGGCCGATGCAGAGCACGAGCACGGCGAAGGGCACGTTGAGCAGGAACAGCGCGGGCCAGCCGGCGACGGCGAGCAGCGCGCCGCCGAGCAGGGGACCGGCCGCGGCCGCGACGCCGGCGAGGCCGCCCCACAGGCCGATGACGCGGGCCTGCCGGGCCGGCTCGGGGTACGTGGACCGGATGAGCGCGAGGGAGCTGGGCATGAGCACGGCCGCGCCGACACCCTGGACCACCCGGCCGGCGATCAGCCAGGCGCCGCCGGTGGTGCAGGCGCACATGACGGAGCCGAGCGCGAAGATCGTCATGCCGCCGTGGTAGGAGCGGCGCGCCCCGAACCGGTCGGCGAACGACCCGCCGGCGAGGACGAGCGCGGCGAAGACGACCGTGTAGGCGTCGACGACCCACTGCAGGGTCGCGGTGCCGCCGCCGATGGAGGGCAGCGCGACGGTCACGATCGTGCTGTCGAGCATGACCAGGAAGAACCCGAGGCAGACCGCGAGCGCCCGCATCAGGCGGTCAGCGCGTCGGCGCAGGCGGAGACGAGGCAGCTGAGACTGTCCACGACCGGCGCCACGCGGGACAGGCCGTCGCGCAGGACGGTCAGGTCGGTGCAGCCGAGCAGCACCCCGTCGGCGCCGGCGACGTTGCCGGCGGCGAGCGCCGCGTGCACGGCCGCGGCGTCGAACGCCCCGCCGACGCACCGCGTGACGAGCGACACGACGTGCGACTGGTCGGCCGGGCGCAGGATCTCGATGCCGCGCAGCCGGGCCGCCGCGTAGGCCTCGTGGTCGACGCTGGTGCCGGTGGCGAGCAGCACGAGCCGGCGCAGCCCGCGGGCGGCGGCCGCGTCGATGGTCTCGCTGACCATGTCGACGAGCTTCAGGTGCCGCCCGGCGAGCAGCGGGCGCAGCTGGCGGTGGAACGTGTTGCAGGGCATCGCGACGAGGTCGCAGCCGGCCCGCTCGAGCGTGTCGAGGGCGGTGGTGAGCAGCGCGTCGATCTCCGCGGTCTCCGCTGCGGTGAGCGTGCCGTCAAGAACCGCCCCGACCAGCCGCGCCGGCAGCGGCTGGCTGTGGATGAGCAGGTCCGGCCAGGCCCCGGTGCGGGCCTGCACCTCGGCGACCAGCAACCGGTAGAACTCGATCGTGGCGACCGGACCGACGCCACCGATGACACCCAGCACCCACCCCACCCCCGTGGCGGCAACCATACCCGTCGGTCAATGTCCGGTGGGGGCACGGCTGCCGCCGCGGTGGCTCAGCGCAGGGTGATCTCGGGGTACAGCGGGAACCCGGCGAGCAGCTCGGACGCCTGGCCGGACACCTTGGCCGCGACCGACTCGTCGAGGGTGTACTTCGCCTTCGAGTCCGCCGCCGGCCGGGTGCTGCTCAGCACGGTGGCGATCAGCTCGGCGATCGTGTCCATCTCGGCGACGCCGAGGCCGCGCGTGGTGAGCGCCGGGGTGCCGATCCGCACGCCGGAGGTGTACCAGGCGCCGTTGGGGTCCTGCGGGATCGCGTTGCGGTTGGTGACGATGCCGGCGTCCAGCAGCGCCGCCTCCGCCTGGCGGCCGGTGAGGCCGGTCGGCGCGCCACTCCCCTCAGCATCATCGCGCTGTGCGACGTCGATGAGCACCAGGTGGTTCTCGGTGCCGCCGGTGACGAGGCGGACGCCGCGGCGCTGCAGGCCCTCGGCGAGCGCGGCCGCGTTGTCGACGACGCGCTGCGCGTAGTCGCGGAACGACTGGGTGCGGGCCTCGGCGAGCGCGACGGCCTTGGCGGCCATGACGTGCGGCAGCGGGCCGCCGAGCACCATCGGGCAGCCGCGGTCGACCTGGTCGGCGAGCTCCGCCTGGCACAGGACCATGCCGCCGCGCGGGCCGCGCAGCGTCTTGTGGGTCGTGGTGGTGACGATCTGGGCGTGCGGCACCGGGTCGAAGTCGCCGGTGAACACCTTGCCGGCGACGAGCCCGGCGAAGTGCGCCATGTCGACCATGAGGGTGGCGCCGACCTCGTCCGCGATCTCGCGGAGCTTCGCGAAGTTCACCTTCCGGGGGTACGCCGAATAGCCACCGACGATGATCATCGGGCGGAACTCGCGGGCGGTCTCCCGCAGCGCGTCGTAGTCCAGCAGGCCCGTCTCCGGGTTGGTGCCGTAGCTGCGCTGGTGGAACATCTTGCCGGAGATGTTGGGCCGGAAGCCGTGGGTCAGGTGCCCGCCGGCGTCCAGGGACATGCCGAGCATCCGCTGGTCGCCGAAGTCGTGCCGCAGCTGCGCCCAGTCACTCTCGGTGAGGTCGTTGACCTGGCGGACGGACTTCTCGCGCAGGAACGGCGCCTCGACCTTCTGCGCCAGAACCGCCCAGAAGGCGACGAGGTTCGCATCGATCCCAGAATGTGGTTGGACGTAGGCGTGTGACGCGCCGAACAGTTCCCGGGCGTGCTCCGCGGCGATCGACTCGACGGTGTCGACCTGCTGGCAGCCGGCGTAGAAGCGGCGGCCGACAGTGCCTTCGGCGTACTTGTCGCTGAGCCAGTTGCCCATCGCGAGGAGCGTCGCGGGTGAGGCGTAGTTCTCACTGGCGATGAGCTTGAGCGACTCGCGCTGGGCGGTCAGCTCGCCGGCGATGGCGTCCGCGATCCGCGGCTCGACGGCCCGCACCACGTCAAGGGCGGCGTTGACCGCGATCGATTCCGAACTTTGCGCGCTCATGACGGGACTCCTGATCAGGTCGGGATCGTCAGCCGCATCGCGACGGTTGATGCGGCCATGTCCAAGCTCAATCCAAGCTCGACTGCGTGACGGCGAACCACGGTAACAGGCTAGAATCTGGGATCGGGGCGAGAGGCGCTGCAACGGATCATCGACGATCCGCCACGCTCGACCTGGAATCACTGTCTGCAAGGGCGCCTTCCGTCTGACCCACGGAAGGTGGATCCCATGGCGATCGCAGATCTGCGCAAGCTCCTCGACGAGCGGGTGGTCGTGCTCGACGGCGCATGGGGCACCATGCTGCAAGCCGCCGGCCTCACTCCCGCCGACTACCGTGCGGACCTGATCGCCCCGGACCATCCGAAGGACGTCACGGGCGACCCCGACCTGCTGATCCTGACCCGCCCCGACGTGATCCTCGACGTCCACCGGCAGTACCTGGCCGCCGGCGCCGACATCACCACCACCAACACCTTCACCGCCACCAGCATCGCCCAGGCCGACTACGGCCTGGAGTCGCTGGTCCGCGAGATGAACGTGCAGGGCGCCCGGCTGGCGCGCCAGGCGGCGGACGAGTTCTCCACGCCGGACCGACCGCGGTTCGTCGCCGGGTCGGTCGGCCCGCTGAACGTCACGCTGTCGCTGTCGCCGAAGGTCGAGGACCCGTCCTACCGGGCAGTGACGTTCGACACGGTCCGCGCCACGTACGCGGAGCAGATCAGCGCGCTCGCCGAGGGCGGCGTGGACCTGCTGCTCATCGAGACCATCTTCGACACGCTCAACGTGAAGGCGGCCGTCGCCGCGGCCCGCGATGTCGCGCCGCACCTGCCGCTGTGGATCTCGGTCACGATCGTCGACCTGAGCGGCCGGACGCTGTCCGGGCAGACCGTCGAGGCGTTCTGGCGCTCCGTCGAGCACGCCCACCCGCTCATCATCGGCGTCAACTGCTCGCTCGGCGCTACCGAGATGCGCCCGCACGTCGCCGACCTGGCCCGCCTTGCCGGCACGTACGTCGCGGCGCACCCCAACGCGGGCCTGCCCAACGCGTTCGGCGGGTATGACCAGACCCCCGCCGAGACCGGGAGCCTGCTCGCCGGCTTCGTGTCCGACAAGCTGGTCAACGTCGTCGGCGGCTGCTGCGGTACGTCACCCGCCCACATCGGCAGGATCGCCGAGGCGGTCCGGGGATTGGCCCCGCGGGAGGTTCCCAAGCCCGCCCCGGCGACCCGGTTCAGCGGCCTGGAGCCGTTCGAGATCGGTCCCGACACCGGCTTCGTCATGATCGGCGAGCGGACCAACGTCACCGGCTCGAAGCGCTTCCGCCGGCTCATCGAGTCCGACGACCACCAGGGCGCGGTCGACGTCGCCCTGGAGCAGGTCCGCGGCGGCGCCAACCTGCTCGACGTCAACATGGACGCCGACCTGCTCGACAGCGAGCAGGCGATGACCACGTTCCTGAACCTCATCGCCACCGAGCCCGAGGTCGCCCGCATCCCGATCATGATCGACAGCTCGCGCTGGAGCGTGCTCGAGGCCGGCCTGAAGTGCGTGCAGGGCAAGGGCGTCGTCAACTCGATCAGCCTCAAGGAGGGCGAGGAGCCGTTCCTGGAGCAGGCGCGGATCATCCGCTCCTACGGCGCCGGCGTGGTCGTCATGGCGTTCGACGAGCTCGGCCAGGCCGACACCACCGAGCGCAAGGTCGAGATCTGCGGCCGGGCCTACGACCTGCTGGTGAACAAGGCCGGCTTCGCGCCCGAGGACATCATCTTCGACCCGAACGTGCTCGCCGTCGCCACCGGCATCGCCGAGCACAACGGCTACGCGAAGGCCTTCATCGACGCCCTGCCGCTGATCAAGCAGCGCTGCCCCGGCGTCCGTACCAGCGGCGGCATCTCGAACCTGTCGTTCTCCTTCCGCGGCAACGACGTCGTGCGCGAGGCGATGCACTCCGCGTTCCTGCTGCACGCCGTCCGGGCCGGCCTCGACATGGGCATCGTCAACGCCGGCCAGCTCGCCGTCTACGCCGACATCCCCGCCGACCTGCTCGAGCTCGTCGAGGACGTCCTGTTCGACCGGCGCGAGGACGCCACCGACCGGCTCGTCACGTTCGCCGGCACGGTCAGCGGCCCCGGCACCTCCCGGGTCGTCGACCTGTCGTGGCGCGAGGCCCCGGTCAACGAGCGGCTGTCGCACGCGCTCGTGCACGGCATCGTCGACTTCATCGAGGAGGACACCGAGGAGGCGCGCCTCGCCGCCAACCGTCCCCTGGAGGTCATCGAGGGCCCGCTGATGGACGGCATGAAGGTCGTCGGCGACCTCTTCGGCAGCGGCAAGATGTTCCTGCCGCAGGTGGTGAAGAGCGCCCGCGTGATGAAGCGCTCCGTCGCCTACCTCGAGCCGTTCATGGAGGCCGAGAAGGAGGCCGCCCGCGCCGCGGCGCTCGCTGCGGGCGTCACCGAGGGCGCGGCTTCTCGTCCTCAGGCCCGCAGCGGCCAGGGCAAGGTCGTCATGGCGACCGTCAAGGGCGACGTCCACGACATCGGCAAGAACATCGTCGGCGTCGTCCTCGGCTGCAACAACTACGAGGTCATCGACCTCGGCGTCATGGTCCCGGCGGCGAAGATCCTGGACACCGCGGTCGCCGAGGGCGCCGACGCGATCGGCCTGTCCGGCCTCATCACCCCGTCGCTGGACGAGATGGTCGCCGTCGCCGCCGAGATGCAGCGCCGCGGCCTGAAGCTGCCCCTGCTCATCGGTGGCGCCACCACGTCGCGCCAGCACACGGCGGTGCGGGTGGCTCCGGCGTACGACGGCAACACCGTCCACGTGCAGGACGCCTCTCGGGTGGTCGGGGTCGTCGCCGGCCTGCTGGACGCGGACCGGGTCGAGCAGCTCACCGCCGACAACCGCGAGGAGCAGGAGCGCCTGCGCCGCCAGCACGCCGAGCGCCGCCACACCGCGCTGCTCACCCTCGCACAGGCCCGGGCCAACGCCTCGGACGTGTCGTTCGACGCCATCCCCACCCCGGACTTCACGGGTGTACGGGTCGTCGAGCCGCCCCTGCAGGTCCTCCGCGAGATGATCGACTGGCAGTTCTTCTTCCTCGCGTGGGAGCTGAAGGGCAAGTACCCCGCGATCCTGGACCAGCCCGTCGCCGCCGAGCTCTTCGCCGAGGGCAACACCCTCCTCGACGAGATCATCGCCAACGGCTCCCTCTCCGCCCGCGGCGCCTACGGCTTCTGGCCCGCCGCTTCCGTGGGGGACGACATCGTCCTGGACAACGGCGTGAAGTTCCCGATGCTGCGCCAGCAGACGGAGAAGCCCGACGGCCGCGAGAACCGCTGCCTCGCCGACTACATCGCCCCCGCCACTGCGTCTGAAGCGTTCCCCGACCACCTGGGCGGCTTCGCCGTCGCCATCCACGGCGCCGAGGAGCTGGCCGCCCGGTACGAGGCCGACAACGACGACTACCGCGCCATCCTGGTGAAGGCCCTGGCCGACCGCCTCGCCGAGGCCTTCGCCGAGTGGATCCACCTGGAGGCCCGCCGCGCCTGGTTCGAGCCCGACGCCCAGCCCGCCCTGGAGGACCTGCACGCCGAGCGCTTCCGCGGCATCCGCCCCGCCCTCGGCTACCCGGCCAGCCCCGACCACTCCCTCAAGCAGGCCCTGTTCGACCTCCTCGAGGCCGGCAAGCTGGGCCTGGCCCTCACCGAGTCCTTCGCCATGACCCCGGCCGCCGCGGTCAGCGGCCTGATCTTCGCCCACCCCGACTCCCGCTACTTCACCGTGGGCCGGGTCAACCGCGACCAGATCGAGGACTACGCCACCCGCCGCAACCTCCCCGTCGAAGAAGTCGAGCGCTGGCTCCGCCCCAACCTCGCCTACGACCCCTCCTGACCCACCCGGCGCAGGGCCGCCCTCCCCGGCGGCCCTGCCACCATCTGAGCCGCCCTGCCGGCTGGACCGTTCCGTTCAGTCGGGGAGCGCGACGTACTGGTCATGCGCCACGGACAGGCCCAGCCCGGCCAGCCGCTGCACAGTCCCCGCCGTGTAGGTGATCGCGGCCGTGGACACGACGACAGCATCGTCCGCGCCGAACCCTCCACGCATCCAGACGACCACCATGACGCCGGCCCTCATGCCCAGGTACGCCCGCTGCGTACACCCGAAATTGCCGCCGACCGTGAACGTCTCCACCGCCATCGCCCAGACGCTGAGGCAGCCCCCGCCCCCGCACCACGCAATAAGGGGCCAAGGAAGCGGACCCTGAAACGCCTGCGCCACAACCATGCTGGGCCATCACGAGATCTGCGATCATGACGCGATGGGGGTCTGGCTCCACGACGACAAGCTGTACGAGGTCAGCTCCGGGTACAGCCTGCCCGACGACGCCTGGCAGTACGAGCTGACCGGTCTGACCGGAGCCCCCGGCACAGGCCCATACCTCGCGATCACCATCCCCGACGCGACCCCGGATGACGGTCCCTTCACGCCGATGCCGGCCCATCACGTCCGCGTCCGCGCCGGCGGCGGCCAGGTACCGTGGCCCATCCTGACCAAGTTCATCGACCTGGTGGAGTCCAGCGGTGACCTGGTGGCGGAGGACCGAAACCTCGCCACCGAGCTCCCCCTGACACTCAACGCCTGGCAGCACGACGACCGGCGGTATGAGGTCAACCAGTTCCACTTCGGCGACAACGACTCGTGGTGCTACGAGCTGTACGAGGTCAAGCCGGACGCCGCGGGCAACGACTACATCGACGTCCAGATCCCGGATACCCAGCCGGAGAACGGACCGTTCGTACCAGGCCCTGCCGACCACGTCACGCTGACCATGCACGGGAACTGGTCGATCCCATGGCCGGTCTTCCGCCGCTTCGTCGACGCAGTCCAAGCATCCGGCGACATCGTGGACGCATGAGCAGACCGATCGCGGCGGCGATCCGTTCCTGTGTCCCGGCGGCGACCCGGCCGGGGTGGTGCAGGAAGTCCGCCACCGTCCCGATCGAGACACCCGCCAGCCGCACGAACTGGGTCCCCAGGCCGACGACCTCGCCCCACCATGCGCTTGCTGTGCGGGCAGACGGTGAGTTCACGCCGGGCGTGGCACGGCTCGGCAGTCATACGCCGCCCGCTTGCCGCAGGTGTGCCGCTTGACGGCCCGGGTGTGCACGGACCGAAGCTGGGAGCGGTGAAGGTGTCCACGCTCGCCAGGAGCCGCCCGGTCTCTGCCTCGATGGTGGTCATCGTCCCGGCGAGCCGGACCGGTCGAGCACACCCGGACGCGGCGCGGACGTGCGATACCCACGCCGGGTGGTCCGGGCGGACGGCGAGGACGACCGCCCGAGGTTGTGACCAGCACTCCAGGGCCGCGCCCTTCGTGGTCGGCGTCAGGTAGACGGGTTCACCGGCCGCCAGGGGTTCGCGGCCGCTCATGGTGCGGGCCTCGTGCGATGGGCTAGGTTCGGCGGACACTGCGCGGCGTGGGGGACCCGATGAGCATCGAGCTGGGCGTCTGGTTCGAGGCCGCGCCGATCACCGACGAGCGGGCGGCCGACCGGTACGAGGACCTCCGCGCCGAAGCCGTCGAGGACATCCCGCCGATGCATCCGCGGGCGTGGGCGTTCTACAAGGAGCTGACCGGCGGTCTCCCTGTGGGTGGCACCGCCGACGAGGGCGGTGTTCGGCACGAACCGTGGGCGACGGACATCGCCACGACGCCCGTGGCGGTCTTCATGACGATCGTCTCGGGTGACGCCGGCGAGACGGTCCGGTTCGTGCATGAGATGGCCGGGCGTCACGAGCTGGTCTGTCACGTCCCGCGGACCGGTGCCACGAGCGTCCCGGACTTCGTCCGCACCGGCACGCGCCTGTTGCTGGTGTCGTGCGACGGTGCCCGGTCAGTCAACCCCACCCCGAGGCACATCGCGGCGACCCTGCGGCGGCTGTCCGCCGCCAACCACTTCGCGATGCTGTGGTGGGGTGACGGCCGGTACCTGCAGGTCGAGCTCCGCCGGCAGCCCCCGGGTGCGAACGGTTGGTACGGGCTGGAACACACCGACCCGGACACGGACCGCGGCGGTGTCACGACGGTCTGGGAAGTCGACGACGCGATCGAGGCATTCCAGTGGTACGCCCGAGGCGACACGTCCTGGGCAGACCGACTCGTCTGGCAGTAGCGGGGCCGGGACAGTCACAGCCGAGAACCCCGGGATCAGGCTGCCGGCGCGGGCGATCAGGCCCGTGGTGCGCGAGGAAGGGTCGGGCACCACGGCGGCGTTCACGGGGTGGATGAGCGAGCGGCAGCCGGAGCGGTGGGACGCCTACTGTCAGGCGCACGGGCGGCCGGCGCCCTGCGGGGGCACGTTGACGTTCCCGGTCGGCGGGCAGGTGGCCCGGGCCGGGTCGAACCTGCTGGCCGCGACGGTGGCGCAGCCGGGCGGCGACGGCATGATCGGCTACGTGGAGTACGCGTACGCGCTGGCGAGAAGGCTGCCCGTCGCGAAGGTGCGCAACCAGGCCGGGTACTACATCGCGCCGACCGCGGGTGCCGTCGGGGTGGCGCTGTCCGGGGCCGGGCAGGACCGGCGGGCGTACCCGGTGTCGTCCTACGCGTCGCTGATCGTGCCGACGACGACCGGGGCCGGCTTCACCGAGGCGAGCGGCCTCACGTTGAGCGAGTTCGGCCGGCACGCGCTGTGCCGCGGGCAGCGCGACCTCGACCTCCTCGGCTTCGCGCCGCTGCCGGTGAACCTGGTGCGGCCGGGGCTCGAGCAGCTGCAGCGGATCCCCGGCGCGGTCACCCGCGCCGACCCGCTCGCGGGCTGCGAGAACCCGACGTTCGCCGCCGACGGCACCGACACGTTGCCGGCGACGGCCCCGCAGCCGCCGGAGTGCGACAACCAGGCGAGCGGCACGCAGTGCGTGACCGCGAGCCCGGCCGGATGCGACCATCGCCGGCGCGCAGCTGGGGTGGGACCCTGCCGCGTACGACGCAGGCGGCTCCGGTCACGCCGCGGCGGGCGCACGGGTGGTGCCCGGCTCCGGTGGGCTGGCCGGCGGGGCCACCCTCTGCGCGTCGGCGGCGGGCCGCAGCGCGGGCACGTTCCACTGCTTCGCCGCCCTGACCCTCGCCGTCCCCGACAGCACGCTGCCGGGGACCTACGCCGCGACGCTGACCCTGACGCTCACCTGAACTACGCCGCCGTGAGGACCTCCTCGACCAGGTCGCGGGGGATGCCGTGGGTGTCGTGCAGGTAGTGGAAGTCGTCGTCGGTGAGGGGGCCGCGGAGCAGGAGCCGCTGGACGAGGGGGCGACCGCGACGCAGGAGCGCCTGGAAGCGCCGCTCCTCGTACACCAGGACGTCATGAACATAGAGAGGATCGACCCGCAGCGAGAACTGGGACACGGTCTCGCCGAGGGGCTCGACGGGCAGGTCGCCGAGGGTCCGGGACGGGTCGTCGCGCCAGAGCTCGGTGAGGGTGCGGCGGATGAGGCGGCGCAGGACGTAGCCGCGGCCGGTGTTGGAGGGGTGGACGCCGTCGCCGATCACGACCGCGGACGAGCGCAGGTGGTCGCAGACGAGCCGGGACGGGGTCCACAGGGACGACACCGTGCGGGTCCACGGCTCGAAGACGTCGGTGTCGAAGACCGACGATCGGCCCTGCAGGACCATGGACATGCGCTCCAGGCCCATGCCGGTGTCGACGCCGGGCTGCTCGAGCGGGCTCAGGCTGCCGTCGGGGTGGCGGCGGTGGCGCATCATGACGTGGTTCCACACCTCGACCCAGTTGTCGTCGGTGGATGGTGTACCGGTGGGCGGGCCGTCGCCGGTCCACACGAAGATCTCGGAGTCGGGGCCGCAGGGGCCGGTCGGACCGTTGGACCACCAGTTCTCGTCGCCGAGTTGTTCCGCCGGTACGCCCAGCTGCCGCCACGTCTCCAGCGACCGCGGGTCTTCGGAGTACACCGTGACGTGCAGCCGCTCGACCGGCAGCTGGAACCCGTCGCGGAGCAACTCGAAACCCCAGCGCAGGCTCTGGTCGCCGCCGTAGTCGCCCAGCGACCAGGAACCCAGCATCTGGAACACCGTGAGATGCGTGTCGTCGCCGACCTCCTCGAGGTCCGTGGTGCGCAGGCATCGCTGCACCCCGGTGAGGCGGCGGCCGAGCGGATGCCGTTTCCCTTCGATGTACGGCGTGAGCGGGTGCATGCCCGCGCTCGTGAACAGGACCGGGTCGTCCTTCGGCGGGATGAGCGTCGCGTCGCCGAGGAGCTCGTGGCCGCGCTCGCGGTAGAAGTCGAGGAACGTGCTGACGATCTGGCGGGTGTCCATGGGTGGGGCCCTTCGGGGAATGGACCGGAGGACGGGACCCGGCAGCGCATACAGAAACAGCCGGCGAACCGTTTCCGGTCGCCGGCTGAACTGGAGGAAAGATCAGGCAGCAGCGTCCGGCGAGCGGTGAGCTCGCGCGGCCGCGGCAACGAAACGCCTGATACGCATGCGGAGAGTGTACCTCAGCGGCTGCCCCTCAGATCGCTCCTCAGGTTGCTCCTCAGGTTGCTCCTCAGGTTGCTCCTCAGAGTTGCCCTCGGAGTCGGTCCTCAGAAGCGGGATGAGTACTCGACGGTGAAGCCGCTGTTGACGGCGGCGCCGGCGTTGTCGAAGCAGCTGACGCGGATGCCGAGCGCGCCGGCGCCGGGCGTCCACGGCGAGTGCAGGCCGCAGAAGTCCGGGGTGGTGCCGAACGCGGTGACCTGGACGTTGCCGGGCGGGGCGGCGATCGAGGCGAACGTGACGGTCCAGATCGGGGGACCGCCGGCCAGGGTGCCACCGCCGCCGGCGGAGTTGAAGTTCGTCAGGGGCGGGCCCAGCGGCGGGGTGTTCCAGAGGTAGCCGAACCGGTAGGGCGGGGAGGCGCCGCCGTACAGTGCGCGCTGGTAGGTCCACGTGAGCGTGAAGTGGTTGTTGGTCGGCACGCCGGCGGAGTTGAAGCAGTAGACGCGGAAGAACTGGCCGTTGGCGGAGGACTGCCAGCTGGCGACCTTGCACCGGGCGCCGGCGGCGGGGTTGACGGCCGTGACCTGGACGTTGCCGGCCTGCGGGCCGGCGGTGCCGAGGCCGGTCAGCCCGACCGAGTAGAGGCCGGCGCCGGCGTTGGTGACGGTGTTGGCGGCACCGGTCGTGTTGTACTGGGTGATGATCCCGCCGGCGCTGTTCGCGTCCACGTAGCCGAAGCGGGCGGCGGCGAAGACGCCGGAGCTGCGGGCGAACTGCACGGAGAAGCCGGGCTGCGAGTCGAGGATCCCGCCGGGGCGGTAGCAGCTGACCTTGACGAGCTCGTCCGGGCCGGAGGGGCCCCACGCCTCGGCCTGGCACCAGCGGCCGGGTGGGGTGGCGAACCCGTCGTGCACGGCGGTCACGTGCACGACGCCGCCGGCGGCGGCGATGCCGGGGAACTTGACCAGCCACCGGCCGACCCCGCTGGGGGTGACGGTGGTCGCGGCCGGCCACTGCTGTGACACGACGCCGCCTGACCACAGCGCGAACCCGAACGCGTCGGGCAGCAGCGCGGCGGCCGGCCTGGCGGCGCCGAGGGCGCCGGTGAGCGCGGCGGCGAGCATGACGGCGACGGCACCCGTCAGTCGTCTGAACCTCATACGTTGCCTCCATCCTGGGAAGGGGGAGGGCAGCGTATCGACCAGTGTGGATTGGTAACGGTCGGATCGAGGACTCGCGGCGCGGCGCCGCACAAAGAGTCGTATGGGGTGATTGCCGGTGTCAGCGGACCTTCTGCTGCGGGCGCTCCCGGTGCTTCGCCGCCAGGCGGGTCAGGTAGATCAGGGCCGCGCCCAGCACGCCGACGTCGTCGAGGTAGATCGGGTCGGGCAGCAGGTCGACCGGGGAGATGGTGTAGATGATCGCGCCCCAGAACGCGAACTTGCCGCCGGCGCCCATCGCCTGCAGGTATTTCCCGGTCTTCCAGACGCGGGTGGCGAGGACGATCGCGGTGACCAGCATGGCGACCAGCAGCAGCCCGCCGATCACGATGAGGCCGTAGAACACGATGTCGTCCATGGGCGTGAGTCTACGGGTGATACTCGCACCATGCCCGACACGCCGCCCGTCACGCCGCCTCCGATCACCGGGGCCGACCCCGCGTCGTTCGCCGCCGCCGTCCTGCGGGACCGCCACCCGGCCATCGTGGCCAGGATCCTCGCGGACTTCCCGTTCGCCGCGCCGGTCCGGGACGCGCTTGCAAGGATCTTGCAGGACCCCACGGTGACCCCGCTGCCGCGCGACGCCCACGACTGCAAGGACTGGGACCGGTGGGGCGAGCCGTACTTCGGGCGGTCGTTGTTCGAGGTGCCGTTCCTGTGGGCGGAGAACTACTTCTACCGGCGGCTGCTGCACGCTACCGGCTACCACGAGCCCGGGCCGTGGCAGGGGATCGACCCGTTCGGGCCGCAGAAGGCCGCTGACCTGCCGGGTCCGGCGGAGCTCGCGGCGCTCGACGCGCTGCAGGCCCTGCCGGAGGACGATCAGGCCGCGGCGCTGGTGGCGGCGGCGCTGTGGGGCAACCGGGCCGATCTGGGGTTCCAGCTCGCGCACGGACTCGCCGACATGCAGGCCGAGCTCGTGGCGGACGACACCGACCGGCTCTGGAAGTGGCTTGCAAGCGGCGGCGGCACCGTCTGCGTGGTCGCCGACAACGCGGGCCGGGAGCTGCTGCCGGACCTGGTGCTCATCGACTTCCTGCTGCGCACCGGCCGGGCCGCCCGCGTCGAGCTGCACGTCAAGCCCGCGCCGTACTTCGTCTCCGACGCGCTCACCGCGGACGTGCTGGCGGAGCTGCGGCGCTTCGGCGACGGCAGCGAGATCGGGGGGCGGCTGTGGGAGGCGCTGCGGGCCGGGAGCCTGGAGCTCGTCACCGACCCGTTCTACTGCGCGCCGCTGGAGTTTCCGGCGATGCCCGCCGGACTCGCCGCCCGCTTCGGGGCGGCGACGCTGACCATCCTCAAGGGGGATCTGAACTACCGGCGCCTGGTGGGCGATCGCGACTGGGCGCCGGAGACGTCGTTCTCGGGTCTTACCGCATACTTTCCCGGGCCGGTCGCGGCCCTGCGAACGGTGAAGTCGGACGTGGTCGCCGGGTTGGCCGCGGGCGTCGAGGCGAAGCTACCCGCGTCATGGCGCACCAGCGGCAGTTTTGCCATGGTCCAAGTGCGGGGTTGACACCGTGGCGGTGGTCGTGAAGGTCGGGCCGGCCCAGATGCTGCGGTTCGTCGTCATGTTGAGCACTCTGCCGGGCGCCACTTGGCGGCCACTTGCGGTCGGCTTGCGAAACCCCTCAAGGGTGGTGGCGGTCACGCATCGATGGCGCTCGTAGCCCGGAAATTTCCGACATGTCGGTCGCTGCAAGCCTTAAGACAGACTTGAAGACCCCTTCATTGACGCTCCTGTACGGGCGGCGAAGCATTGCCATCGGCGAGGCGGTCGCACCTGTGGAGGAGTCATGGGTCATCGCATCGGCAAGCTCGTCCCGTTCTCCGTGCAAGTCGTGGTGCTGGCGGTGGCGGCGGCCGGGGGCACGGCCGTCGCGCTCGCCGCCGACGTCGCACCCGGGTTCTCCGGCCGGCACCGGCCGCCGGGGCGCGGCGGGGGCGTCGACCTGGAGGTGCAGAGCCTCGACGGGTCCGGCAACAACCGGGCCCACCCCCGGTGGGGCAGCGCCGGGCAGCCGTACAGCAGGGTCGCGCCGGCGCGCTACGCCGACGGCCGGTCCGCACTGGTGCAGGGCCCTGACGTGCGCTGGGTCAGCAACCGCGTCTTCAACGACACGAACCAGAACATCTTCTCCGACCGCCGGGTGAGCCAGTGGGGCTTCGTCTGGGGCCAGTTCGTCGACCACACCATCGGCCTGCGGGAGGAGGGCACCGCGGAGAAGGCCGACATCGCGTTCAGCGCCGCCGACCCGCTCGAGTCGTTCACCAACACGCTCGGTGGCATCCCGTTCACCCGCTCCAAGCCCGCCCCCGGCCGGGGGCCACGGCAGCAGACGAACCTGGTCAGCTCCTACGTCGACGCCTGGGCGGTGTACGGCGGCACCCGCGAACGCCTCGAATGGCTGCGGGAAGGCCCGGTCGACGGCGACATGACGAACAACGGCCCGCACCTGCTGCTGCAGGAGGGCTACCTGCCGCGCCGCGACAGCCGCGGCGACCCCGGCACCGCGCCGGGCGGTCGTCGCCGGCGACCAGCGGGCCAACGAGAACATCGGGCTCACCGCCGTCCAGACGCTCTTCGCCCGCGAGCACAACCGGGTCGTCGACCTGCTGCCCGCGACGCTCAGCGCCGAGCAGCGCTTCCAGATCGCCCGCCGGGTCGTCATCGCCGAGCAGCAGTTCATCACCTACGAGCAGTTCCTGCCCGCGCTCGGCGTCACCCTGCCGAGGTACCGCGGCTACCGGCCCGACGTCGACGCGTCGCTGTCCAACGAGTTCGCGACCGTCGGGTACCGCGCCCACAGCATGATCCACGGCGAGCTGGAGGTCTCGTCGGCCGCAGGCCGCTACAGCGCCGTCGTGCTGGACCAGCTGCGCCGCGGCGGCGTACAGGTCGAGGCCGACGGCGCCGACGTCGAGCTGGCCGTCCCGCTCAACGTCGCCTACTTCAACCCCGACCTCGTCCCGGCGCTGCAGCTCGGGCCGCTGCTGCGGGGCATCGGCGCCGAGGCCGAGTACCGCAACGACGAGCAGATCGACAACCAGCTGCGCAGCGTCCTGTTCCAGGTCCCGGTCGCCGGCAACCCGCGGTGCCTGGACGGCCCGACCCTCCCACAATGTTTCCGCGGCGTCGTCGACCTCGGCGCCGTCGACGTGCAGCGCGGCCGCGACCACGGCATCCCCGGATACAACCAGCTGCGCCGCGCGTACGGGCTGCCGGCCCGCCGCACGTTCCGGGCGATCACCGGCGAGGCGACCGAGGAGTGGCCACGCGACCCGCAGCTGACCGCCGGCAAAGAGGTCGACGACCCGTCGGCGCTGGACTTCGTCGCCCTGTTCGACGCCGCCGGCAAGCGGGTCGACCCCGCGTCGGAGGAGGCGTCGACCTCCGTCACCCGCGGCGTGCGACGCACCGCCCTCGCCGCCCGGCTCAAGGCGGTGTACGGCTCCGTCGACCGGGTCGACGCGTTCGTCGGCATGGTGGCCGAGCCGCACCTGCGCGGCACCGAGTTCGGCGAGCTGCAGCTGGCGATCTGGAGCCGCCAGTTCCAGGCGCTGCGCGACGGCGACCGCTTCTTCTACCGCACCGACCCCGGACTGGAGATGATCAGGCGGGTGTACGGGGTGGACTTCCGCCGCTCCCTGGGTGACATCATCGCCCTGAACACCGACATCGCGCGATCAGACCTGGCGCCGGATGTGTTCCTGGTCTGACGCTTTCCTGGTTTTGTTCCGTGGGCCTGGGTAGGACCTCGCAATGCAACCTGAAGCCGACGAGTCGGTGCCGGAGCTGGCGCCTCAGCCTGACGACGAGCCGCCGGCGCCCGCGCCACCCTCCTCCTCGACCGGGCAGACCTCCTCCCCGTCCGGCCCGACCAGCGGTGCGGCCGGGCAGATCAGCGGTGCGTCCGCGCAGACCAGCGGCTCCGCCGCCTCGGCCGGCGGGCAGACCAACGGCGTGCCGTTCCGCGCGAACACCGGCGGCACGCCCGCCGCGGCCCTGGCGACCCTGTGGAACGACAGCGACCGGCACCGTATCCGCGGCAGGTGGCAGGAGCTGCAGGCCAAGTTCCTCGACGACCCGCACCTGGTCGCCGCGGAGGCCGAACGGCTCGTCCAGGAGGCGGTCAGCTCCCTGACCACCTCCCTGGACGCCCGGCGCAGCCAGCTGCACCAGCAGCGGGCCGCCCGCGGACTCGACACCGAGAACCTGCGCGCCTCGCTGCGCGACTACCGCGAGTTCCTCGACCGCATCCTCGGCCTCTAGGGGGTCCACATGAACTCGACGACGATCACGATCGGCCTGGTCGTGCTGGCCCTGGCGGTCGGCGGCTGGATCCTGCTGCGCGGCGGCAAGGAGGAGGAAGAGGAGGAGACGACGGCCTCGTCGGCCCCGCCCACCCCCCGCCCGCCCGTGGCCGCGACACCCGGAGCCGCGATGCCCGGCACCGGCATGCCTGCCGCCGCGATGCCCGGCGCCGCGATGCCCGGAGCGGCGGTGCCCGGCACCGGCATGCCCGGGGTCGCCATGCCCGGCGCCATGCCCGGCATGCCCACCCCGAACGGCAACGGCATGCCCGTCAACGGCGCGCAGATGCCCGCGTACGGGGCCGCCTACGGCGCCGCGGCCGGCGTCCCCTCGATGCCGTCGCCGATGTCCTCCGTGCCGGCGCCCGGCTCCTACTACTCGTCCGCGTCCTCCCTGACGTCGGAGGGTCACGCGTACGAGGTCAGGGCCCGCTGGCAGGAGCTGCAGCTGCGGTTCGTCGACGACCCGCAGACCGCGGCGGGCGAGGCGGAGCGCCTCGTCGACGACGCCCTCGCCGGGGTGACCGCGTCGCTCAACGCCCGCAAGGACCAGCTCAGCACCTGGCGCGCCAGCGGCCGGGACGACACCGAGCAGCTGCGGGCGGCGGTCCACGGGTACCGCGACTTCCTGACCCACCTCGTCGGTCCATAGTTACTGGTTTCGTTTGATCCGCACTGTCTGGCGGGCATACCTCCTGTGAAGGAGGACCGCCATGACAACCACTCAAGTTCTCATCACGATCGTCGTGCTCCTGGTGATCGCGGCGATCGGTTACGGCATCTGGTTCGTCACCCGGCGGCGGGCGCTGCAGCACCGGTTCGGCCCCGAGTACGACCGGGCCGTCGCCGAGGGTGACAGCCGCGCCGCCGCCGAACGGGAGCTCCGCGAGCGGGAGCGCCGCCACGCCGAGCTGGAGCTGCGCGAGCTCACCCCGGAGGCGCGCACCCGGTACACCACCGCGTGGACCGAGATCCAGGCCCGCTTCCTCGACGACCCCACCGGCGCCGTCCGCGACGCCGACGCCCTCGTCACCGAGCTGGTCGCCGAGCGCGGCTACCCGACCGGCGAGTACGAGGAGCAGGTCGCCCACCTGTCCGTCGAGCACGCGCGCACCCTCGGCCACTACCGCGACGCCCACGAGATCAGCGACCTCAGCGACCGCGGCGAGGCCACCACCGAGCAACTGCGCCAAGCCGTCGTCCACTACCGCACCCTCTTCTCGGACCTGCTCGGCGTCGACGCCACCCCCGGCGCCACCCCCTCATCCGCGGCCCCCTCCGGTACTGCTACCTCCGGCGCTGCTACCTCCGGCGCGGCTACCTCCAGCGCCGCCGCCTCCGACGACGTCCGTGCCGACGACGTCCGTGCCGACGACGTCCGTGCCGACGACGTCCGTGCCGACGACGTCCGCGCTCATGCGCCCCGCACCGATGACGTCCGCGCTGACGATGTCCGCGCTCATGCGGCCCGTGCCGATGACGTCCGTGCTGACGACGTCCGCGCTGACGACGTCCGTGCTCATCGGGCCCATGCCGATGACGTCCGTGCCGACGACGGCCGTGCCAACGCGGTCCGCGCCGGCGACGCCCGTGCCGACCATGTCCGTGCCGGCGCTGTCCGTGCCGACGACGCGGCTGACGCTTCCGCCGTGCGCGACACCGACGTGCCCGGGCAGCGCGACCCCGAGGACGTTCCCCGCGACACCAGCCGCCGGTCGTAGGGCCGGGAAAGGAACCCCCGATGCAGGATCAACGCGGCAACCTCGACGAGACGCACGTGCCCGGCCCCCGCCACCCCTCCGACGACGACAGGACCGACGACACCGCCGTGGGCATCGCCCACACCGACCACGACACCGACGCCCACGCCGACGACGAGCGAGACGGCGAGACACACTCGGCGGGAACGTACGCCTCCGGCAACGCCCTGACCGACGCCGACCACAACGGCATCGCCGACCGCGACGACGTCGAGGTCGTCGACCACGATCAGGCCCTGGAAGAGGAGCGCACCGAAGACCGCGCTGAGGACGAGCGCTCGGACGACACCCGCGCCGACGGCTCCGGCGACTGGACCGGGGGCCGCGCCGACGAGCGCTCGGATGACACCCTGTCCGACGGCTCCGCCGACTGGACCGAGGACCGTGCCGCCGACGAGCGCTTGGACGACACGCTCGGCTCCGCCGACTGGACCGAGGACCGGGCCGCCGACGAGCGCTTGGACGACACGCTGGCCGACGAAAGGTCCGACATCCGGGCCGACGGCGGCTCCGCCGACTGGACCGGAGGCGGCTCCGCCGACCGGACCGACGACGGCTCCGCCGACCGGGCCGACGATCGGGGCGGTGACTGGGCCGGCGAGGAGGCGGACACCGGCGATGCCGCTCGTGACGAGACGGCCGAGGAGATCGCGGCCCGTGACGAGAACGAGGCCCGGGGCGACGCCGACTTCGTCCCCGCGGACATCGAGTCGCGGGCCAACGAGCGCGACGAGGAGGCGGCCGCCGCCGCGGAAGACGCCGAGGACCGTGCGTGGGCCGCAGAGCACGCGACCCAGCTCCGGGCGGGCTCCCTGCCGGAGGATCAGCTGGACACCCGCACCGGCGACCACACCGCCGTCCTCGCCGACAACCGCACCGACGACGACGCTTCCGACACGCGCGACACCCACACCGCCGTCCTGACGGACGCCCACACCGACGACGCTTCCGACGCGCGCGACGCCGACACCGACGGGCGCTTCGACGACGCGTCCGGCGATGCCCGCGCCGACGACGCGTCCGACGACGCCAGCGCCGACGACGCGCCAACCTACGCGCGCGCCGACGATGACGGGTCCGCCTTCACCCACGCCGACGACGCTTCCGCCTACGCGGCTACGGGCAACCGTGCCGACGTCGATGCGGATGTCGATGTCGCCGACGACACCGATGCTGACACCGCGGACGACCGCCGGGACGGCACCCTCGCCGGGCCGGTCCTGACCGACGACCCAGTCGTGACCGACGAGCCCGTCACCGCCGGCGAGGGCAACGCCAGCAGCGAAGCGCTCGAAGGCGGCGAGGCGCTCGACGCCGGCGACGTCGTCGCGGTCCCCGTGCCGGCCGGTGCGGCGGACGGCGACACCACCGGCGCGGAGAGCGGGGCCGGGCAGGACCTGCGGCCCGGGGCGGTCGAGACGGTGCCGGTCGGAGCGATCTGGGCCGAAGGCGCCGCCGACGGCCTGCGCGAACGGTGGCGCGAGCTGCAGCTGCGCTTCATCGACGACCCGCGGTCCGTCGCCGGCGAGGCCGACCAGCTCGTCACCGAGGCGGTCACGGCCGTCACCGGGGCCCTCGAGTCGCAGCGGGCGCAGCTGAGCGCCTGGCAGCAGGAGGGCAGCGAGGACACGGAGCGGCTGCGGGCCGCGGTGCGCCAGTACCGCGACTTCCTCGACCGCCTGCTCGGCCTGTGACCGGATAGCTTCCCCGCGAAGATACCCGGTGGTAACCTCCCTGGTACCAGTCGGTACCAGGGAGGCTGCATGCACGTCAGGATCGCGATCGTCGGTGCGGGCTTCGGCGGCCTGGGCGCCGCGATCCGGCTCAAGCAGCGCGGCCACGACGACTTCGTCGTCTTCGAACGGGCGGCGGACCTCGGCGGCACCTGGCGCGACAACTCCTACCCGGGCTGCGCGTGCGACGTGCCCTCGCACGTCTACTCGTTCTCCTTCGCGCTGAACCCGGCCTGGAGCAACACCTACTCCCCGCAGCCCGAGATCTGGCAGTACCTGCGAAGCTGCGCGGACCGCTTCGGGCTGCGGCCCAGCATCCGCTTCGACACCGACGTGCGGCTCGCGTGCTGGGATGCCGCCGCCGGGCACTGGCGGATCGAGACGTCCCGCGGCGAGTGGACCGCCGCCGTGCTGATCAGCGCCGGTGGCCCGCTCAACGAGCCGGTCGTCCCGAAGCTCGCCGGCCTGGAGACCTTCCGCGGCGAGACCTTCCACTCCTCCCGCTGGAACCACGACCTCGACCTGACCGGCCGCAGGGTCGCCGTCATCGGCACCGGGGCGTCGGCGATCCAGTTCGTGCCGGCGATCCAGCCCTCCGTCGCCCGCCTGACCCTCTTCCAGCGCACGGCCGCGTGGGTCATGCCGCGCAACGAACGCCCGCTGCGTCGCTGGGAGCACACGCTGTACAGGCGGATCCCCGGCTCGCAGCGGCTGATGCGCACGATCGTCTACTGGGCGATCGAGTCCACGGTCATCGGCTTCCTCCGCCCGCCCGTGATGCGGCTCGCGCAACGGATCGCGCTGCGCAACCTGCGCTCCGCCGTCACCGACCCGGCGCTGCGCGCCAAGCTGACCCCGGGCTACGCGATGGGCTGCAAGCGGGTCCTCAAGTCCAACACCTACTACCCGTCGCTGACCCGGGACAACGTCGACGTGGTGACCGAGCCGATCGCGGAGGTCCGTCCACAAGGGATCGTCACCCGCGACGGCGTCGAGCACGAGGTCGACACCATCATCTTCGGTACCGGCTTCCACGTCACCGACCTCCCCATCTCCGAACGTGTCCGTGGCCGCGACGGCCGCAGCCTGGCCGAGGTGTGGCAGGGCAGCCCGCAGGCCTACCGCGGCACCACCGTCGCCGGCTTCCCCAACCTCTTCCTCCTGCTCGGCCCTAACACCGGCCTCGGCCACAACTCGGTCGTGCTGATGATCGAGGCCCAGATCGAATACGTCCTGGGCGCCCTGAAGACCCTGGACCGCGCGCGCAGCATCGAGCCGCGCGCGGAGGCGCAGCGTGCCTTCACCGCCGCCGTCGACCGCCGCATGGCGAAGACGGTGTGGGCGACCGGTGGCTGCAGCAGCTGGTACATCGACACGACCGGCCGCAACTCGACCCTGTGGCCGGGGTCCACCTGGCGCTTCCGGCAGCGGATGAAGCGCTTCGACGTCACGGCATACGAGGTGACCGCATGACCCTGCACAGTGTCCGCAAGGGAACCGGTGAGCCGCTCGTGCTCATTCACGGCATCGGCCACCACTGGCGCGCCTGGGAGCCGGTCATCGACCTGCTCGCCGAGCACCACGACGTGATCGCGATCGACCTGCCCGGCTTCGGCCGCTCGCCCGCCCCGGCCGACAACCAGGGCATGCCGAGCGCCGTCGCGGCCCTGGCCGGATACTTCGCCGAGACGGGCCTGGACCGGCCGCACGTCGCCGGCAACAGCCTCGGCGGTGCCATCGCCCTGGAGCTCGCTGCCGGCGGCCACGCCCGCTCGGCGACCGCCCTGTCGCCCGCCGGCTTCTGCACCCCCGCCCAGGTGCGCCGCGCGCTGAGCATCCTGCGCGGCCACCGCGCCGGCGCCTTCACCCCCACGCCGCTGCTGAAGGCTTTCTACCGCACCGGCTTCGGCAAGGCATTCTCCTTCGGCTGGCTGGTGCGCGACCCGAGCGTCCTCACCGCCGAACGCGCCCTCGCCGACACCCTGGCCCTGCGCGGCGGCAAGGGCTTCGGCGCCGTCGCCCGTCACGGCCGCGCCTACGCCTACACCGCCCGCCCCGACGTCCCGGTCACCGTCGCCTGGGGCTCCCGGGACCGCATCTTCCTGCCGGTCCAGGCCGACGTCGCCCGCGAACGCCTCCCCGGCGCCCGCCACGTCGCCCTCGACGGCTGCGGCCACGTCCCCATGAGCGACAACCCCACCCTGGTCGCGGAGGTCATTCTGCATACGACCACCGCCGCGACCGTCCAGCCGCGCGCGCATTCATGACCGCCAGCGCCTCACGCCGAACACCGTCAGGATCGTGGCGCAGGCGGGCGTGGGTGAACCGCACGACGGTCAGCCCCTCGGCCTGCAGCGCCGTGTCGCGGCGCAGATCCCGCTCCCGATCGGCGAGACCGGCGTGGAACTCCGTGCCGTCGAGCTCGAAGTCGACACCGGTGCGCGGGTCGAAGGCGTCCATGTACACCGTGTGCCCGCCAACCCTGACCGGTGCCTGCCATCGCAGGCCCTCGAATCCCGCACCCGTGAACACCCGCTGATACCCCCACAGCTCGAGCTGGCTTCTGCACCCCGCCTGCAGCAGCTCGACCAGCCGCGCCAGCCCGCGCCGCCCACCGATCCGTGGCGCGCGATCCAGGGCAGCCACGAGCCGAACGGGTGTCGTCATGCGGCGGTTGACCGCGACGATCGCTGACGCACGCCCCACGTCCCGCTCCAGCAACGGCCAGCTGTCGACCACCGCCCGCTCGACGCGGACGACCCGCAACCCGTCGCGGACGACGACGTCGTCCAGCGGGGCCACCCGGCGATGGACGCGGACGCCCGCCGCTCCGCGCAGGAAGTGTCCCGGCCCGATGGTGAGATGGATCGGGCCGGTGGCCGGCGCGGGAAGCCGCCACACCTCCAGCGCGCTGGTGTGTGACAGCGCGCCGCTCTCGCCGCCATACCGGGCGACGGCCCGCAGCAGTGCCCGCCTGTCGTCAGCCAGAGCCGAGTCGACGAACGTCTTCGGGCAGACCCTGACGATCTGGCCGCTGCCGGCGGCACGGTCGACAACAACCCGATCGACGACGCGGACAGCGGCGCGTCGGAGCACGACACCGTCGTTGGCGTCGGCGAACTGCTGGAGTGACCGGTGCATGCCTGAATGCTGCCCCGCCCACGCTGTTCGCGCTCCGCGACCTGCGCCGATCTGTGGATATCTGCCCGCTTGTGGACAACCGCGAAACGGTCACGGTAGATCGCGCATCGGATAGACGCTGCGCGATCCACCCGCATTTCAGAGATCATTTTGTGGGTGGATCGCGCAGCGTCGATGGCGCAAACGGGACAAGTTGGGGCATTGATCAATGTCTGTGCATGGGGGGGGCGGCCGCGAGGTGTGGTTCGAGGTGGGGTGTGGCCCGAGGCGCGGTGCTGGAGGTGGTGCCAGCGGCTGCTGCGAGATGTGGTTCGAGGGGTGGCGGGGTGTCGATGGCGCAGATGGGACAAGTTGGGGCATTGATCAATGTCTGTGAAGGTGGCGGGAGGCCGCGAGGTGTGGTTCGAGGAGGAGGAGGCGCTGAGCAGTCGCGCTCGTGGTGGCGGCCATGTCCTGGGTGATGCGGGCGCCAGAGGCGCATAGAGCGGGCGTTGGGCCCGCGACGGGCCCGGCCGTCGGCGGGCGGCCGTCGGCGGGCGGCCGTCGGCGGGCGGCCGCACCCGCCTCCGTCGGCCCTCGCCGGGTTGGGAGCGTGGGTGCGGCGCCCGGAGCGACCTCAGAACCGCACGAGGGTGCGGGCGCCGACGCCGGACCGCATGCGGTCGAAGGCGGCCGGCACCTCGGCCAGGGAGACGTGGTCGGTGACGAGGGCGGCCAGGTTCAGCGCCCCCGACCGGTAGTGCGACAGCAGCACGGGCACGTCGACGGCGGGGTCGGTGCTGCCGTACATGCATCCGGTGAGCGTCCGGGCGAAGTACGCCACCTCCAGGGCGTTGAACGTCACCTCGTCGGCGCTGGAGCCCAGGCCGAGCACGGTGGCACGCCCGCCGCGGCGGGTCACGGACCAGGCGGCGCGGATCGTCGCGGCGCGGCCCACGCACTCGATGGCGTGGTCGGCGCCCCGGCCGGAGGTCAGCGCGCGGACCTCCTTGGCCAGCGACGGGCCGGGAGCCAGGAAGTGGGTCGCGCCCAGCGACAGCGCCAGCGAAGACTTCGCCGGGGACGCGTCGACGGCGATGACCGTGGACGCCCCGGCGATGCGGGCGCCCTGCAGCGCAGCGAGACCGACGCCGCCGAGGCCGATCACGACGACCGACTCCCCGGAACGCACCCGGGCGGAGTTGAGGACCGCCCCCACGCCGGTGAGGACCGCGCAGCCGAGCAGGGCCGCCTCGTCGAGCGGG
Organism: Dactylosporangium sp. NPDC049742; assembly: GCF_040674675.1. Classification (NCBI taxonomy): domain Bacteria; kingdom Bacillati; phylum Actinomycetota; class Actinomycetes; order Micromonosporales; family Micromonosporaceae; genus Dactylosporangium; species Dactylosporangium sp. NPDC049742. Next base: position 34,691 of record NZ_JBFANF010000010.1, read on the forward strand.
ATGTCCGCCGGGACGGGGATGCAGGCGTGCGCGCCGATGACCGTCTCGGTGGCGAACGCCCCGGTGCCGAGGCCCGCGTAGAGGTCGTCCCCGAGCGCGGTGCGCGCATAGGGTACCCCGCGGGCGTCGTCGGCGTGCGAGCACAGGTACGGCTCGCCGGCTGAACAGAACCAGCAGGAGCGGCACGGCGGCGACCAGTTCAGCACCACGTGGTCGCCGACCGAGATGTCCGAGACGGAGGACCCGACCTCCACGACGACGCCGGCGCCCTCGTGGCCGAGCACCACCGGGAACGGCTGGCGGAGAGTGCCGTTGGCCAGGGACAGGTCGGAGTGGCAGACCCCGGCCGCCGCCAGGCGCACCCGCACCTGCGACGGGCCGACGGGGTTCAGCACGACGTCCTCGACCGAGGCGGGACCGTCCACCGCTCGCAGTACCAGCGCGGAAGTCACAGCTGGATCGCCTTCACCGACGTGAACTCCTCGAAGCCGTGGACGCCGAGCTCGCGCCCGTATCCGGAGTCCCCGATCCCGCCGAACGGCGCGAGGGGGTTGAACGAGCCGCCGTTGACGTCGACCTGACCGGTCCGGAGGCGGCGGGCGACCGCGAGCGCACGCTCGGAGGACCCCGACCAGACGCTGCCGGCCAGGCCGTACGGCGTCCCGTTGGCGATGCGGACGGCGTCGTCCTCGTTGCGGTACCGGATGATCGACAGGACCGGCCCGAAGATCTCCTCCTGCGCGATGACGGAGTCGGGGTCCACGCCGGCGAAGACGACCGGCGCCACGTAGTAGCCGACGTCGGGCACGGAGCCGTCGCCCAGCGCCATCCGGGCACCGTCGGCGACCCCACGCGCGATGTAGGACCGCACCCGGTCGCGCTGGGCGGCGGAGGCGAGGGGACCGAGACGGGTCGCCGGGTCGGTGGGGTCGCCGACGGTGTACTTCGAAGCGGCCGCGACGGCCAGGTCGACCACCTCGTCGTGCTGGGACTCGTGCACGAGCAGGCGGGTCCAGGCGGTGCAGGTCTGGCCGGAGTTCAGGTAGCAGTTGCCGATGCCCACCTTCACCGCGGTGGCCAGGTCGGCGTCCGGCAGGATCACGTTGGCGGACTTCCCGCCGAGCTCGAGCGAGACCCGCGCGAGATGCGACGCGGCGAGGGCGGCCACGGTACGGCCGGCGCCCGTCGACCCGGTGAACGACACGAGATCCACCCCGGGGTGCCCCGCCAGGGCCGCACCGGTCGGGTCGCCGTAGCCGGTGACCAGGTTGTACACGCCCGACGGCAGCCCCGCCTCGCGGACCAGCTCGGCGAGGCGCAAGGCGGACAGGGGCGCGACCTCGCTCGGCTTGTGCACGACGGTGTTGCCGGCGGCGAGGGCCGGGGCGAGCTTCGCGACCGTCTGGTGCAGCGGGTAGTTCCACGGGGTGATCGCCGCGACGACCCCGACCGGGTCGCGCACGACGAGCGAGTTGTCGATCCGCTCCTCGCACTCGTCGCGGTTGAGCAGGTCGACCATCGAGGACAGCACCGCGATCGGCAGGCCCACCTGCACCTTGCGGGCGATGGCCACCGGCGCGCCCATCTCCGCGGTGATGATGCCGGCGAGCTCGTCGGCGTGCGCGGCGAGCAGGTCGCGCAGCGCCGCCAGGTGTGCGGCGCGCTCGGCCCGCGGCAGCGCCGACCACGGCCCGAGGGCGGCCCGGGCGGCGGCAACGGCCGGGTCCACGGAATCGGTCTCCGGAACGGACCCGATGACCTCCTCGGTCGCCGGGTTGTAGACGTCGATGCTCATGCCGCCACCTTCCGCTGCGCTCCAGGCGTCGGCCTGAGCCGAACCTGCCATGCTGATGAGCGGCCCGAGCCGCTCCGCTGCCCGCTCATGG
>NZ_JBFANF010000010.1:36673-211496 GCF_040674675.1 Dactylosporangium sp. NPDC049742
CGCTCATGCCGCCACCTTCCGCTGCGCTCCAGGCGTCGGCCTGAGCCGAACCTGCCATGCTGATGAGCGGCCCGAGCCGCTCCGCTGCCCGCTCATTCAGGCCCCCTAGACGAACGCGTTCACGCCGGTGAGGGCGCGACCGATGATGAGTTTCTGGATCTGGCTCGTCCCCTCGTACACGGTAGTGACCCGTGCGTCGCGCAGGTACTTGCCGACGGGGTATTCGTCGATGTACCCGTAACCGCCGAAGACCTGCAGCGCCGCGTTCGCCGAGCGGACGGCGGCCTCGGAGGCGTACAGCTTCGCGGTGGACGACTCGGTGGCGAAGGGCAGCCCCCGGTCGATCAGGTCGGCGACCCGCCAGGTCAGCAGCCGCGCCGCGTCGGCCTCGACGGAGATGTCGGCGATGAGCTGCTGCACCAGTTGGAACGAGGCGATCGGCCGCCCGAACTGCGAACGCTGCTTCGCGTAGGCGACGGCGGCGTCGAGGCAGCCCTGGATGATGCCGACGCAGCCGGCCGCCAGGGACATCCGGCCTTTCGCCAGGGCCGACATCGCGATCTTGAAGCCCTGGCCCAGCTCGCCGAGCAGCGCGTCCTCGCCGACCGTGACGCCCTCGAAGGTCAGCGCCGCGGTCGCCTGCCCGCGCAGGCCCAGCTTGCCGTGGATCTCGTCGATCCGCAGGCCCGGCGTGTCCGTCGGCACCAGGAAGGCGGACACCCCTTTCGGGCCCGGTCCGCCGGTACGGGCGAAGACCAGCGCGACCTGCGCCCAGGTGCCGTTGGTGATGAACATCTTCGCGCCGTCCAGCCGCCAGCCCCCGTCGACCCGGGTCGCCCGGGTGGACAGCGCGCCCGCGTCGGAGCCCGTGTCGGGCTCGGTCAGCGCGAAGCAGCCCAGGGCGTCGCCGGCGCACAGTCGCGGCAACCAGGCGGCCTTCTGTGCGGGCGTGCCGTAGCCGTTGATGCTCTTGGCGACCAGGCCGAGGGACACCGACACGATGCCGCGCACCGACGAGTCGCCCTTGCCGAGCTCCTCCAGGACCAGGCAGTACGTGGTGTGGTCGCCGCCGCTGCCGCCGTGCTCCTCGGGGATCGTGATGCCGAAGATCCCCAGGTCGGCGAGCTTCTTGACGATCGCGAGGTCGACGTGCTCGGCGCGGTCCCAGGCGGCGGCGTGCGGGGTGATCTCGCGGCTGACGAAGTCGGCGGTGACCTGGCGGATCGCGCGCTGATCGTCGTTGAGCGTGAAGTCCATGCAAGCTCCAAGAAACCCGGTCCGTTAACTAACGCCGTTAGTTTCTAAGATCGTAGCCATGGTCCGCCCCAGAACGCCACTCCTCAGCCGTGACCGCATCGTCGAGGTCGCCACCGCGATCGTCGACGCCGACGGGCTCGACGCGCTGTCCACCCGGCGGCTGGCCCGCGAGCTGGGCGTCCAGGCGCCGTCGCTGTACAACCACTTCGCCACGAAGGAGCAGATCGTCGACGCGATCGGCGACGCCATCGTCGCCGGCGTCGACCTGTCCATGCTCGGCCGCGACCCGTGGCCGGAGGCGCTGAAGGCGTGGGCGCGGGCCTACCGGGCGGCGTTCCGCGCGCACCCCAACGTGGTGCCGTTCCTGGCGCGCGGCCCGGCCCGCCGGCCCGCGTCGCTGCGCCTGGCGGACGCGGTCTACGGCGCGCTCGTGGACGCCGGGTGGTCGCCGGGGCACGCGACCCGGATCGGCGCGACCATGCGGTTCTTCGTCGCCGGTTCGGCGCTGGGCTCGTTCGCGCTCGGCTTCGTCGACGACCCGGACCTGTACGCGCGGGACTACCCGCACCTGCGCGACGCCCACCGCCTGGCGGAGCGGCACACCCACGTCGACGACAGCGCGTTCGAGCTGGGCCTGGAGGCGCTGGTGGACGGCCTGGAGCGCAAGTTCGAACGGCTCCAGGAGCGAGGTTAGGACAGCGGCAAGGCCGCGCCTCCTGCGGCATGACGACCCGTGGCGCGACCCGCAGTGGCGCGATAAACAGTGGCGCGGCAGGCGATGGCGCGACAGGCGGTGGCTCGACAGGCGGTGGCTCGACAGGCGGTGGCGGCGCCGTGCGAGCGCGGCTAGGCCGCGACCTCCTGCGGCATGACCAGCAGCAGCTGGCCGCCGGGGCGGGTGCTCATGCGGACCGGCAGGCTCATCATCCGGCCGGCGCGGATCAGGACCGTGGCGGTCTCCAGGTCGGGGACCCGCAGGCCGGGGGAGCCGGACCGGGACGGCCCCGACACCATCAGCACGCCCCGCCACGCCGACTCGGCGAGCTGGCGGGCGTGGCGGATCTGGCGGGCCGACCGGGGCAGCTCGGGCGTGCCGCACAGGTCCGCGTACCCCTGCTGCCAGGCGCGGTCGAGGAAGCCGGCGGTGCCGGAGGCGGCGGCGCAGAACACGCGGAAGATCTCGTAGCGGTGGCGGGTGCCGGCGGTGTAGCGGTGCACGCTCGCCGAGTGGCCGGCCGCACCCAGCAGCTCGACCAGCCGGTCCGCGGCGACGGAGCGGTTGAACTCGGCGAGCACCCCCGCTGGCACGTGTGTGAACGCGGAACGGACCCGGGCACCCCCCAGCGCCCGGGCTCGTCCTCCTCCGCCACACACCCCTGCACATCGCACCAGCACGGCCGCCTCGAACGCGGCGACGGTCGAGGCCCGATAGCGCTCGCCGGTTGACACGATGTCCACCCGTTCACCGTGGCGGTTCGGACCGTACCGACGGAATCGCGCACGTCGTTCCTTGAGCGAAACTTGACGCTGCGAAACCGGGCGAAAAGGTCAGACCGCCATGAGGACCTGCGTGCAGCGGCTGGCCGCCAGGGTGGTGCCGCCGGCGTCGTACAGCTCCGCGGCGCAGAACACGACCTTCCTGGTCCGGCGCAGGACGGTGCCCACGGCGCGCAGCGTCCCGGGCCGGGTCGGCCGGAAGAACTCGACCCGCAGGTCCGCGGTCAGGAACAGCTCGTCGCGGTCCAGCGTCGTGAAGCAGGCGCCGCCCATCGCCGAGTCCAGGATCGCGGTCACCAGGCCGCCCTGGATCACCGGGCCGCCGGGGGTGGTGAAGCCGTAGTCGGTGGTCGCGTCCCACTCCACCGTCGAGCCGCCGGGCTCCCAGCCGGTGCGCCGGAAGCCCAGCGTCCGCCACAGGTTGGGGCCCGCGCTTCCGTTGACGCCCCGGCTGGAGCCCCAGTCGCCGACGTCGGCGAACCGCTCGCCGGCGGTGATCGGACGGTCCGTCATGATGCGTTCCTTTCGAGGACTTGACAGTACCCAGGTATCGGCATAGTCAGTGTAGAAACATTGCGACTGGAGGTCGTCGATGCCCAACCTCGCCCGCCTCGCGGAGGCGTCCCTCGACCGGCACGGCGACTACCCGGCACTCTGCTTCGAGGGCGCCTGGCACACGTCGGGGGAGGGGCACGAGCGCGCGACCCGCATCGCCGGGGGGCTGCGCGCGGCCGGGGTGCGCCCCGGCGACCGGGTCGCGGTCGTCATGGCCAACTGTCCCGAGGTTTCGCAGGTGTACGAGGCGGTGTGGCGCGCCGGTGCGGTGGTCACGCCGGTGGTCTTCCTCGTCACCGCCGACGAGCTCCGCCACGTCCTGCGCGACTCGGGCGCCGTCGCCGTCGTCACCTCGCCGGAGCTGGTGCCGAAGTTCGGCGACCTGTGCCGCGAGCTCGGCGTGCCCGCCGTCGTCGTCGGCACCCCGTCCTTCGACGCGCTGCTGGCGGCCGACCCGATCCCGGTCGTGGACCGGGACCCCGGTGAGCTCGCGGCACTGCTGTACACCGGCGGCACCACCGGACGGAGCAAGGGTGTCGCGCTCAGTCACGCCAACCTGGCACACGCGGGGCGGGTCTCCCGGGAGGCGGCCCACACGCCCGGTCTCAACACCGGCATCACCGCGCTGCCGCTGTCGCACTCCTACGGCCTGATGGTCACCGTCGGCGCGCTGCAGGCCGCGGAGCCGCCGGTCGCCGTGCTGCAACGGTGGTTCGAGCCGGCCGGCTGGCTGCGGCTCGCCGCGGAGCAGCGGGTGCAGACCGCCGCCGTCGTCCCGTCGATGATCGTCATGCTGCTCGGCCAGCCCCTGGCGGAGCACGACCTGAGCGCGCTGCGGTTCGTGTTCTCCGGCGCCGCCCCGCTGCCGCCCGCCGCGGCCGAGGCGTTCGAGCGGCTGGTGCCGTCCGCGCGGGTCCTCGAAGGGTACGGCTGCACCGAGACCGGCGGGATCGTCAGCGGCAGCCCCCTGGACGCGCCCCGCCGCGGCACGGTCGGCAAGCCCCTCGAAGGCATCGAGGTCCGGCTCGGCGACGACGGCGAGATCCTCGTCCGCGGCCCGAACGTGATGCGTGGCTACTGGGGCGCGCGGGACAGCGGCGTGGCGGGCGGGTGGTTCGCGACCGGCGACATCGGCGCGATCGACGGCGACGGGTACCTCAGCGTCATCGACCGCAAGAAGGACCTCATCATCCGGGGCGGGTTCAACGTGTACCCGCGTGACGTCGAGGACGCGCTGACCGCCCACCCCGCCGTCGCGATGGCCGCCGTGGTCGGCCGGCCCGACGAGCGGCTCGGCGAGGAGGTGGTCGCGTTCGTGTCGCTGACGGCCCCCGGCGCGGCGACCGCCGACGAGCTCGACGCCTACGCCCGCGAGCACCTCGCCCCGACGAAACGGCCGCGGGAGATCCGCGTCCTGGACCAGATCCCGCTGACCAGCGTCGGCAAACTCAACCGGAAGGCGCTGCGGACCCTCATCTGAGCACACGCGCTGTTGCCCTTGCGAATACCATGGCGCACGATGCGAGTGATGCTGGTCGAAGATGACGCCCGGGTGGCGGCCGCGCTGGCCACCGCCCTGCGCAGGCGCGGGCACGACGTCGCGCACTGCCCGACCGCGCAGACGGCCCTCGACACGTTCGCGGGCGAGCCGTTCGACCTGGTGCTGCTCGACCTCAACCTGCCCGACGGCGACGGCATCGAGGTGTGTCGCACCCTGCGCCGCAAGGACGAATCGGTCGCGATCATCGCCGTCACCGCCCGCGGCGAGGAGCGCGACCGGGTCATCGGGCTGCAGACCGGCGCCGACGACTACGTCGTGAAGCCCTACTCGATGGCGGAGCTCAACGCGCGCATCGAGGCCGTGCTGCGCCGCGCGACGCGGGCGCAGCAGAGCGCCGTCGAGGTCCTCGCGGCCGGCCCGGTCCGGGTCGACGTCGCCGCCCGCCAGGTCTCCGTCGCCGGCCGGGACGTCGCGCTCACCCGCAAGGAGTTCGAGATCCTCGCCGTGCTCGTCCGCACGCCGGGCGTCGTCGTCACGTACGACCGGCTGATCCTCGCCGTGTGGCAGACCAGCTTCGTCGGCCGGCACACCCTGGACGTGCACGTCGGCTCGCTGCGGGCGAAGCTCGACGTGCCGGGCCTGGTGCAGACCGTCCGCGGCGTCGGCTACCGCCTCGTGCCGGGACTCTGACCGTGCGGGTCCGCCTCGTCGCCACGTACGTGCTGCTGCTCCTGCTGGTGCTCATCGCGCTCGAGGTGCCGTTCGCGCTCAGCATCGCGAGCCGCGACACCCAGCAGGTCGTCGCCGACCGGCTCGCCGACGCCAGCCGCTTCGCCACGATCGCCGAGCCGGCGCTGCGGGCCCCCCGCGAGACCGACGAGCTCGCCGCCGAGCTGGCCCGCTACGACGCGGTCTACGGCATCGCCGCGATCGTGCTCAACCAGGACGCGGTCAACATCGTGTCGTCCCGCCCCGGTGCCAACCTGGTCGACCTCGCCGACAAGGCGGTGCTGCGGCAGGCCCACCGCGCCCTCGAAGGCCGCGAGGCCAGCGACGACGGCACGATCTGGCCGTGGCGGACCGCACCCTTCGTGGTCGCGGTCCCGGTCGGCCGCGGCGGCGAGGTCATCGGGGCCGTCGTCACCGTCTCGCCCGTCGGCGGGCGCGTCACCGGCGTCCGCACCACCTGGAGCATCCTGGCCGGCGGCGGGCTCGTCGTGCTGTTCGTCGGCATCGTCGCGGCCTGGTCCCTGGCCCGCTGGACGCTGCGCCCGGTCGCCGAGCTCGACGCCGCCGCCCACGAGCTCGCCGCCGGTGACTACGCCGCCCGCGTGCCCGCCGCCGACGGCCCGCCGGAGCTGCGCCGCCTCGGCACCGCGTTCAACGAGATGGCCGCGACCGTCGCCGACTCCCTGGAGCGGCAGCGGGCGTTCGTCTCCCACGCCAGCCACCAGCTGCGCAACCCGCTGACCGCGGTGCGGCTGCGGGTCGAGGACCTCGGCGCCGACCTCACCGACCCGCAGGCCGTCGAGGGCCACCGGCTCGCCGTCGAGGAGGTCGAACGCCTCGGCGAGGTGCTCGACAGCCTCCTCGCGCTCGCCCGCGCCGAGCGGGGCCGGTTCGAGCTCGCCGACATCGACGCCGGCGAGGTCGCGTGGGCGCGGGTCGTCGCGTGGCAGCCGGTCGCCGCGAAGAAGCAGATCACGCTGCGCTACGTCCGGCCGCCGCACGCCCTGAAGGCCCGCGCGCTGACGACCGCGCTGGACCAGGCCCTGGATGCCCTGATCGACAACGCCGTCAAGTTCTCGGCCGAGGGCAGCACCGTCACGGTCCGCCCCACCGCCGACAAGGGCGGCGTCGCCGTGCACGTGATCGACACCGGGCCGGGCCTCACCGAGCAGCAGCGCGAGCTGGCCACCGAACGGTTCTGGCGGGCGCCCGGCACGCAGAACGTCGACGGCAGCGGCCTCGGCCTGCCGATCGTCGCGGTCCTCGTCGAGGCGTCGTCGGGCCGCCTGGACCTGCTCGCCAACGAGCCGAGCGGCCTGCACGCGCGCCTGTGGTTCCCGAGCCCCTGACCCGAGCCCTGACCCGAGCCCCTGACCCGGCGGCGGTGCCGGCCGGGCGGCGGCAACCGCCGGGCGGTGCGGAAGAACTGGCGGATCGGCGGACCGGCGCGGACCGCCGACGCATCGAGCGCTGTGACATCGTTGCTCCGTGAACCCTGAGACACGCATCGTGGTCGGCGACAGCACGGCGGACACCGAGGAGCTGTGGCGGTGGCTGCGGGAGGAGCCCGAGCTGCGCGGCCGGCTGCGGCTCGCCCAGGAGCCGCCGCCCGAGGGCACCATGGGCGGCACGACCGCGCTGGTGGTGCAGGCCGCCGCGACCGTCGCCGGGGCGGGCGCGCTGTGGGTGGCGCTCGCGAAGTCCGTCGGCGTGTGGCTGACCCAGCGGCGCGCCGACATCGCGGTCACGGTGAAGACCCCCGACGGCCGGGAGATCACCCTCGACGCGAAGCGGGTCGCCGACCCGCAGGCGTTCCTCCGCGAGGTCCTGAACCAGCCCGGAGCCCAGCCCGGAGCCCAGCCCGCAGTCCAGCCCGGAGCCCAGGCCGGCGGCCAGCCCGCAGTCCAGCCCGCAGTCCAGGCCGGCGGCCAGCCCGCAGTCGAGCCCGCAGTCGAGCCCGCAGTCGAGGCCGCCGGCCCGCCGGCCGGTCAGGGCTGACGGGGGTGCGGCTCCCCGACCCGGCGCGGTCCCGGGCGGTGCTGATCGGCACCGGCACGTACGCCTCCGCGGCGCTGCCCGACCTGCCCGCCGTCGCCAACAACCTCGACGCGATGCGCCGCGTCCTCACCGACCCCGACCTCGGCGGGCTGCCGCCGGAGCACTGCGTGGTCATCCAGGACCCCGCCGACGACACGTCCGTCCTCGACCAGCTGTGGAACAGCGCCGTCGAGGCCGAGGACACCCTCATCGTCTACGTCGCCGGGCACGGCCTGCCGGGCCCACGGACCGGGGAGCTGTACCTGGCCATCGGCACCACCGACGTCGACCGGCTGCCGTTCCGCACGCTGCGCTACGACGACCTGCGCACCGTCGTCATGGACCGGGGCCGGTTCCCGGCCGCGAACCGGGTCGTCGTGCTGGACTGCTGCTTCTCCGGCCGGGCGATCCCGGCGATGTCGGGGGAGAGCATCGTCGGCCTGACCGGCATCGAGGGCGTCTACATCCTCACCGCCACCGCGGCGAACCATCTCGCGCTCGCCCCGCCCGACGCGGAGCACACCGCGTTCACCGGGGAGCTCGTGTCGCTGCTGCGCTCCGGCGTGCCGGACGGCCCGGAGCTGCTGACCCTCGGCCTCATCTACGAGCGGGTCCTGCACACGATGGTGTCGCGCGGGCTGCCCCGCCCGGAGCAGATCAACCGGGACACCGCGGCCCGGCTCGCGCTGAGCCGCAACGCCGCGTTCGCGGCCGTCCTGCCGGCACCGCGGCCGGCGCCCACCGCCGCCGTCCCGGCGTCGCCGCCCGACATCCGGGTCGTCGGCATCGGCGGCGGCGGGGTCAACGCGGTGAACCGGATGATCGAGGAGCGGATCGACGGCGTCCGGTACATCAGCGTCAACACCGACGCGCAGGCGCTGCTGATGTCCGACAGCGACGTGAAGGTCGACATCGGCGAGGCGGTCCGCGGCCTCGGCTCGCGCGGCAACCCGGAGACCGGCCGGTTCGCGGCCGAGGCGCACGAGGCCGACCTCAAGGCCGTCCTCACCGGGGCGGACCTGGTCTTCGTGGCCTGTGGGGAGGGCGGCGGCACCGGCTCCGGCGGCGCGCCCGTGGTCGCCCGCGTCGCCCGCTCCCTCGGCGCGCTGACGGTCGGCGTGGTGACCCGGCCGTTCGCGTTCGAGGGCCGCAAGCGGCAGGCCGTCGCCGACGAGGGCATCACCGAGCTCCGGAAGCACTGCGACACGCTGATCGTCATCGCCAACGACCGCCTGCTGGGCCTCGGCGACCGGAGCGTCAGCATGATGGACGTGTTCCGGGAGGCCGACCGGGTCCTCGACACCGCGGTCCGCGGCATCGCCGGCCTGCTCACCACGCCCGGCATCATCCGCATCGGCTTCGACACGGTCCGGGCCGCCCTGACCGGCGGCGGCACGGCCCTGATCGGGGTCGGCCAGGCCGGCGGCGCCCAGCGGGTCATGTCCGCGGCCCGGGCGGCGGCCGGCGGGCTGGAGCACCTCCTCGACGACCGCGTCGACGGCGCCCGCACCGTGCTGGTGTCGGTGTCCGGCGACGCCGGCGTCACCTACGACGAGGTCGCCACCGCGATGGAGGAGATCGCCGGCCGCGCCCACCCGGACGCGGAGATCGTGTTCGGCGCCGCGCTCGACGGCGCCCTCGGCCCGCAGGTGCAGGTGGTGGTGGTCGCCGTTCAGGCCTTCTGAGCGCGGTAGTAGCGGACGGCGCCGGGGTGCAGCGGCAGCGGCGGGGTGCTGATCGCGGAGCGGATGTTGAGCCGGGCCGCCGCCTGGTGCGCCTTGGCGAGCTCGTCGCGGCCCTCGAAGAGCAGCCGCGTCACGCCGTAGGCGAGGGGCTCGGGCATCGACCCCCGCACGACCAGATAGTTGGCGATGCCGATCGCGACCGTCGGGTTGATGCCGTGGTACGCCGAGGCGGGCACGACCCGCTCCGCGTAGTAGTTGCCGAACGCCTTGCGCAGCGGCTGGACGAACGTGTCGAGGGCGAGGAGCCGGATCGGGAACTTCTCCGCCAGCTGCTGGATCAGGCCGACGGCCAGCCCGCCGGAGAAGAAGAACGCGTCGATCTGGCGGGCCTGCAGCGCCTTGACCGAGTCGTCGAGGTTGAGCGGGCGCTGGATGAGGCTCGCCTTGAGGCCGGCCCCGGCGACGTCGAGGATGTGGTCCGCGGTGCCGGCGGTGCCGGAGCCGGCGGCGCCGACCGACACCTGCCTGCCGCGCAGGTCCGCGACGGTCTCGATCGGGCTGTCCCGGGCGACGACGAGGTGCACGTAGTCGTCGTAGATGCGGGCGAGCGCGGCGAGCTGCCCCGGCGCGGCCCGGTCGCCCTCGCCGGCGGTGTCGGCCTGGGTGAAGCCGAGCTCGGCCTGGCCGGCGAGGATCGCGCCGACGTTCTCCTTCGACGCGTTCGTGGTGAGGACGCTGGCGTGGACGTCCGGCAGGTACCGCTTCGCGAGGTCCGCGATCGCCTTGCCGTACTGGTAGTAGACGGCGCCCGTGCTGCCGGTCGCGATCCGCAGGTTTCCGGTCGCCCCGGCGCCGTCCGACTCGCACGCCGAGAGCAGCACGGCACCGGCACCGCCGAGCAGGAGCGCCCGGCGGTTCACGCGAGTCTGCCCGCTCATGCCGGGGCGTCGTGCAGGCACGCCGCCAGGATCTCCAGGGTCTCCTCCGGGGTGCGGTGCCGGACCGTCGTCATCCCCAGCGCCCGCGCCGGCTTGAGGTTGCCGGGCAGGTCGTCGACGTAGACGCACTCCTGCGGCGGCACCCCGATCGCCGCCGCGCCCAGCACGTAGATCTGCGGGTCCGGCTTGCGCACCCCGACGTCGCCGGAGATCACGATCCCGTCGAACAGCTCGTCCAGCAGGATCCGGTCGTACCGCTGAGAACCCCACGAGTTGGAGATCAGGCCCGTGCGGATGCCGCGGCCGCGGGCGGCCCGGACGAAGTCGAGCATCGCCACGTCGGCGGTGGTGGCGCCGAGGAGCCGCTCGATGAGGCCCTCCGGCGCAACGCCGAGCAGCGCCGCGAACCCGGCCTCGAACTCGGCGTCGGGCAGCGTGCCGTCCTCCAGGCCGCCGAGCAGCGACCGGGCGGCCGGGTCGTCGCGGAAGAGGTCGCGGACCGTGCCGGGCGGCAGGCCCTCCCGCGCGCAGAACGCGTCGAAGGAGGCGAACACGTCGGTGGTGAGGACCCCGCCGTAGTCGACCAGCAGCCCGCGCAGCGTCATCCGGATCCTGTCCCTTCGGCCGTCTCCTTTGCGAGCGACTGTACGACCTCGCGGTGGTCCTTGAGCGCCCGCTGCCGGGTCGCCGACGTGCCGCGCCCGCGGAGGTCCTCGAGGAGGTCGACGGCGATCTCCCACTCGCCGCGGGCCTCGAGGGCCGGGCGGACGTGCTCCATCAGCGCGTCGACGCGGGCGATCGCCGGCAGCGCGGACCGGGTCGACGGGTCGACGAGGTGGCCGCTGAGCCCGGACCGGGCGGCCCGCCACGTCGCGGCCCGCAGCAGCACCTGCGGCGCCTCCGGCAGGGGCCGGCCGGCGGCGTCGTCCTCGGCGGCGACCGTGACGAGACCGCGGGCGAGCGAGGCGAGCAGCACCGCGTCGTCGACGTTCGGGCACGAGTCGGCGACCCGCACCTCGACCGTCGGGTACCGCGCGGACGGGCGGGCGTCGAAGTAGACCATGCCCGCGTCGCTGATCACGCCGCTCTCCACGAGCGTGTCGACGACCCGCTGGTACTCCGCGGCGGAGCCCAGGTCCGGCGGCGGGCCGACGGTCGGCCAGCGCGACGTGACGACCGTGCGGTAGGACGCGTAGCCGGTGTCGTTGCCGGCGAAGTACGGCGAGCTGACGCTGAGCGCGAGCAGCGCCGGCAGCCACTCCCGGATCCGCCGGGTGATCCGCACCGCGAGGTCCTTGTCGGGCACGCCGACCTGCACCTGGCACGCGGCGACCTGCTGCTCGTCGACGAGCTGCCGGTACTCCTGGGCCATCCGCTCGTAACGCTCGTCCGGGTAGACCCGGCTCGGGGCCGCGCCCGAGCCGGGGACCGTGCCGGCGGCGACGATCGCCAGGCCGTGCCGCCCGGCGGACCCCACCAGGGAGCGGCGCTTCTCGATCAGGTCGGCGCGCAGCGCGGTGAGGTCGGTGTGCACGCCGGTGGCCGTCTCGACCATCGACCGGTGCAGCTCCGGCTCGGCGTCGGCGCCGCGCAGGACCCGCCGGGCGGACGGCGACAGCTCGCCGGTCTCCGCGTCGACGACGTGGAACTCCTCCTCGACACCGATGGTGTCGCCGGTCGCTACCATCTGCTGTGGACCGACTGACGGATGAGGTCGTCGTACACCTCGCGGACCGCCTCATGGGTGGCGGCGGGCAGCGGGTCGGCGCTCGCTACGGCCGCGTTGGCGCGGGCCTGCTCGCCGTTGCGGGCGCCCGGGATGACCACCGACACGGCGGGGTGGTCGACGATCCAGCGCAGCGCGAACTGCGCCATCGTCAGCCCTTCGGGCCTGAGCGGCGCGAGCCGGCGCACGGCGGCGAGGCCGGTGTCGTAGTCGACGCCGGAGAACGTCTCGCCCTGGTCGAACGCCTCGCCGTGCCGGTTGTAGGTGCGGTGGTCGTCGGCGCCGAACGTGGTGTGCTCGTCGTAGCGCCCGGACAGCAGGCCGCTGGCGAGCGGGACCCGGGCGATGATGCCGACGCCCATCTTCTCCGCCGCGGGCAGCACGTCGTCCAGGGGCTTGAGCCGCAGCATGTTGAAGATGATCTGCACGGTGGCGACGCCGGGCCGGGCGATCGCGGTCAGCGCCTCGGCGACCGTCTCGACGCTCACTCCGTAGGCCTTCATACGGCCTTCCTGCACCATCAGGTCCAGGCCGTCGAACACCTCGTCGGTGGAGTACACCTCCGACGGCGGGCAGTGCAGCTGGACCAGGTCGATGGTGTCGACGCCGAGGTTCTCCCGGGACCGGTCGTTCCACGCGCGGAAGTTGTCGAGGTTGTACCGGTCGGCCTCCTGCGGCACCCGGCGGCCCATCTTCGTGGCGACCGTGATGCCGGGCTGGTCCTTGATGAAGGCCCCGACCAGGCGCTCGCTGCGGCCGTCGCCGTACACGTCGGCGGTGTCGATGAACGTCACACCAGCCTCGTGCGCGGCGGCGAGGGTCGCGAGCGCCTGGTCCTCGTCGACCTCGCCCCAGTCGGCGCCGAGCTGCCATGCGCCGAGCCCTACCACGCCGACCGGGGCACCGGTCCGTCCTAAGATCCGTTCCTGCATGCCGCCCAGAGTATGGCGTTACGCGAAGACCGGCACGTTCTCCCGCACGAGCCGCCAGTTCGGGGCGAAGAAGTCGGCCGGATCGATCGAGCCCTTCGCCTGCGCCCAGTCGATCAGCAGCTGCCGGATCTCCTGCTGCGCGTTGTACACCTGCGACTTCACGATGCCGGGGAAGTTGCCGCCGCCGGAGCGCCGGTAGTTGTTCACCGCGACCACGAACTGCTCGGTGTCGCCGACGGGCGTGGTGGTGCCCGGGTGCACGAGCCGCGTGATGCGCTGCCCGACCGGCTTGCTGATGTCGATGTCGTACTCGACGCCGGAGATCACGTCGTAGTTGTAGTCCGGCACGGACGGGTCGTTGATCGTCGCCGGGTCGACGGGCGCGCCGACCGGCAGCGTCACGAAGTACTTCGCCGAGTACTCCAGGTAGGCGCGCACCTCGGCGCCGGTCAGGACGACGGCCTCCAGGGTGTTGTCGTAGATGTACAGCCCCGCCACGTCCTTGATCTTGACGTCGCCGGCGGGGAACACCGCGGTCCGCGAGAACGGGGCGGCGATCGACAGCACCGGCAGCGCCGTGCCGAGCGCGGCGGTGACCGTGTCGGTCTGGACCTTGTTGATGTAGTCCAGGATCGCGGTGTCCTTGTAGCGGGACTCGGCCGCCGACAGCGTCTCGGTGGAGGTCGCGACGACCTGGTTGACGTAGGCGACGGTCTTGTTGTGCTGCGCCCGCACGGCGGCGACGACCTTCGGGTCGGCCTCGACCGTGTTGGTGTTCAGCGACGTCGACGCCTTCGACGTGATCACCCAGCGGCCGCGGTCGCGGCTGAGCTGGAAGTCCATCCGGGTCAGCCGCTGGCCCCACCGCGACGGCTCCGACAGCAGCACCTGCGCGCCGGTCGCCGTGTTGGTCACGAAGCGCTGCGGGATGTCGCTGTGCGCGTGGCCGAAGAGGATCGCGTCGATGCCGGGGACCTGCTCGGCGATGAGCGCCGACGGGTTCTCGTTCGGCAGCTCCGGGCCGTAGCTGGACTTGCCGCTGTCGCCGCCGTGCGCGGAGATGAGCACGATGTCGGCGCCGCGGCGGCGCATCTCGGGCACGTACTTCGCGGCGGTGGCGACGCAGTCGTCGAAGCGGAGCGTGCCCTCGACGTTGGCGCGGTCCCAGATGGCGACACCGGGGTTGGTGAGGCCGAGGATGCCGACCCGGAGGTTCGGCGCGCCGTGGCCCAGGTCGACCTTCTTGATGACGTACGGCACGAACGCGGGCCGGCCGGTCTTCACGTTGACCGCGTTCGCGGCCAGGGCCGGGAAGCCCAGCTGGCGGATCCACAGGGCGAGCAGCGGCAGCCCGTAGTTGAACTCGTGGTTGCCCAGGGTGACGGCGTCGTAGTCGATGACGTTCATCGCCCGCGCCATCGGGTGCTTCTCGCCGGTCGTGGTGATCGGCTCCTGCTTGGCGTAGTACGTCGCCAGGGGCGTGCCCTGGATCGTGTCGCCGGCGTCGAGGACGAGGGTGGCCTTGCCCCGCCGCTCGGCCCGGATCTGGTTGACGAGCGTGGCGACCTTCGCCAGGCCGATGTCGTTGTGGGCGCTGTCGTCGTACTCGGCGTCCTTGTAGTAGTCCCAGTTGTAGACGTTGCCGTGGGTGTCCGAGGTGCCGAGCAGCGTGAGGTCCCAGGTTGTGGGTTTCGCCGCGGGTGCCGCGCCCGCCTCGCCGCCGGCGACGAAGGGTGCCGCCGCCGTTGCCGCCGCGGCGGCCAGGACGGTCCGCCGGGAGGTGCCTGAAGGGTTGCTCATGTCCGGCACCTTATGCGTGTATCAATGCGATGAGCGAATCGAAAGCTTGACGTATTTCGATGTCTCTCGGGACCATGGCAGACGGCCAGGCGGCTGACGGCTGACCCCTCGCGCCGGGCCGTGACCCCCTCGACCCCCGGGAGCTGTCCACGTGAAGAAGGTCCGCACCGTCGCGCTGGCGGTGGCTCTGGCGGCCGCCGCGCTGCCGGCGCCCGCCTCGGCGGCGCCGGCGAAGATCCTGCTCGCCGCCGCGCCCAACATCTCCGTCGCCAACGTCAAGGCGCACCTGAGCCAGCTGCAGAGCATCGCGACCGCCAACGGCGGCAACCGGGCCCACGGCCGGCCCGGCTACCTGGCCTCGGTCAACTACGTGAAGGGGCAGCTCGACGCCGCCGGGTACACCACGGTCGTGCAGTCGTTCACGTACAACGGCGCCACCGGCTACAACCTGATCGCGGACTGGCCGGGCGGCGACCCCGACGACGTGCTGATGGTCGGCGCGCACCTGGACAGCGTCACCGCCGGACCCGGCATCAACGACAACGGCTCCGGCTCCTCGGCCAACCTGGAGGTCGCGCTCGAGGTGTCCCGGCAGGCGCTGAGCACCACCAAGCACCTGCGCTTCGGCTGGTGGGGCGCGGAGGAGCTCGGGCTGCGCGGCTCGACCGCCTACGTCAACAGCCTGTCCGCGGCCGAGAAGGCGAAGATCAAGGCGTACCTGAACTTCGACATGGTCGGCTCGCCGAACGCCGGCTACTTCCTCTACGACGGCGACAACTCCGACGGCGTCGGCTCCGGCCCCGGCCCGGCCGGGTCGGCCGCCCTCGAGCAGACGCTGAAGGACTACTTCACGTCGATCGGCGTGCCGACGGAGGGCACCGACTTCGACGGCCGCTCCGACTACGGCCCGTTCATCGCCAACGGCATCCCCGCCGGCGGCATCTTCACCGGGGCGGATGGCACCAAGACCGCGGCCCAGGCCACGAAGTGGGGCGGCACGTCCGGCACCGCGTTCGACGTCTGCTACCACCGCGCCTGCGACACCACGAGCAACATCAACGACACGGCCCTGGACCGCAACAGCGACGCCATCGCGTACGCGGTGTGGACCATCGCGACCAGCACCCCGGTCCCGCCGGGCACCACCGTCTACAGCGACACGTTCGAGACGGCCACCGGCTGGACCGCCAACCCGTCCGGCACCGACACGGCCACGGCCGGCGCGTTCGAGCGGGGCGACCCGGCCGCCACCAGCTCCGGCGTCGCGCTGCAGCTCGGCACCACCGTCAGCGGCAGCTTCGACCTGGTCACGGGCGCGGCGGCGGGCAGCAGCGCCGGGACCTACGACGTGGACGGTGGAGTGACCAGCATCCGCTCGCCCGCGATCACGCTGCCGTCGAGCGGCACGTTGACGCTGTCCTTCTCCTGGTACCTCGCCCACCTCAACAACGCGACCAGCGCCGACTATCTGTGGGTGCGGATCGTGGGCAGCACCACCACGACGGTGTTCACGCAGGCGGGCGCGGCCTCGAACCGGGCCGGCGCGTGGGCCACCGCCTCGGTGAGCCTGAACGCCTACGCCGGGCAGTCGATCCGGATCCTGATCGAGGCGAACGACTCCGGCACGGCCAGCCTGGTCGAGGCCGGCGTCGACGACGTCAAGATCACTCAGTCGTGACCGTGCGGGGCCGGTCCTCGTGGCCGGCCCCCATCAGGGCCGCGATGCCGCTCATGTACGACTCGCGGTCGACCTCGCCGATGAGCACCCGCTGCAGGATGTACCCCTGGATGAGGCCGAACAGCGCCGAGCCGATCGCGACCGGGTCGGCGCCGGCGGGCAGCTGACCGCTCTCCTGGGCGCGCCGGGCCAGGGCGACCGCGTTGCCCCGGATCCGGCCGTAGATCTCGGTGATCAGCCCGGCGAACTCGGGGTCGTGCACCGCCTCGCCCCACACCTGCACGGCGATGCGGACCGTGCCGTCGTCGGTGAGGTTGATGTCGATCTGGCGCAGCAGGTCGTCGATCACCGCCAGCACGGGCGGCGGCGGGTCCTCCCGCAGCAGGAGGTCGGCGGTCGCCTGCACCACACCGATCTTCTCGCCGGCGATCGCCTTGATCAGCGCGGCCTTGCTGTCGAAGTACCGGTAGAACGCACCGACGGACAGCTCCGCCTCCTTGATGACATCCTGCATGGACGTCTGGTGGAACCCGTTGCGCAGGAAGCAGCGCGTCGCCGCGTCGATGATCTGTTCCCGGCGGGCGGCGAGGTGGGCTTCGGAGACGCGCGGCATCCTCCGATTATAGAGCGAACGCTCGCTTTCCAAATTAGGGGCGTGCGTTTTCCCCGCTCAGGTGCCATGATCCACCGCTGCCCCACGTCGGTGATGCTCACGCTGGGCGGACGCGGGTTGCGCCTCGGACGCGGGTCTCGCCTCGGACGCGGGTGGCGCCTCGGGCGCGGGTGGCGCCTCAGACGCGGGTGGCGCTGAAGATCATGGCGGTCATGACGACGCCGCCGGCGCCGGCGTTGGCCAGCATCAGCCTGGGGGAGAGGCGGGTCACCGGGTTCGTCTTGTCGACCGCGGTCGCCTTGCGGTTGCCGGTCGAGAAGGCGGTCAGCTCGATCCCGCCGTCCGCGGTCGGCTTGCAGGTGACCTGCAGCGGCGTCGAGGCGGTCGGCGGCGGGCCGGCGTTCTTCGGCTTCGCCGACGCGGCGAGCCTCGCCGGCTGCCCGCCGGTCAGCTTGAAGATCTCGATGATGCCCTCGGGGCCGACCTCGAAGGTGTAGCCGTTGCCCAGGTCGGCGCCGTCGAGGCAGGCCGCGCCGATCTTGGCGCCACCGGCCGCCTTGCCGATCGCGGCGAACT
The DNA here is from genome assembly GCF_040674675.1 of Dactylosporangium sp. NPDC049742. Taxonomy (NCBI): domain Bacteria; kingdom Bacillati; phylum Actinomycetota; class Actinomycetes; order Micromonosporales; family Micromonosporaceae; genus Dactylosporangium; species Dactylosporangium sp. NPDC049742. Next base: position 54,198 of record NZ_JBFANF010000010.1, read on the forward strand.
CCAGGTCCATCGTGAAGCCGGCGCCCTGCACCGCGAGCCGCTGCTCCGGGCCGGGCGCGACGCAGCGGATGTTGGGCTGCTCCGCGGTGACCCGCAGCGCGTCCGGCACCTCGACCTTGCAGCCGCCCGCGGCGCCCCACGGCACCTTCTGCTGCAGCGCGGCGACCGTCTTCGTGCCCTTGAGCGTCCACGGCCCGACCGACGTGACGGAGCACGCGATGACGGGCCGCTGCGTCCAGCCCGCCGGGAGCATCGGCTTGTCCAGGGGCAGGAACGACTGGCCGTACGGGACGCCGAGGTACGCGCCGTAGGACTGCTCGCAGACCGCCTTCGCGGCCGCGTCGACGGCCTCGCGGCCCGGGTCCTCCAGGAACGGCAGGTGCCCGACGTACGTGACCTCGCCGATGTGCGCGGCGTTGCACGGCGTCACGTAGCGCAGCTGCGACGACCCGCCGATCCAGTCGAAGCACTCGCCGGCCTTGAGCTCGAACTGGTCGCCGACGAACAGCTCGGCGGCCGCCTTCGACGGGTCCGCCAGGGCCCGCGCGATCCGGTCGCCGTCGTCGTTGCCGGTGACCTGCAGCCCCTTGTCGAGCAGCGCCACCAGCGACGGCGCCAGGCCGTCCACGGGCACGGCGGTGTCGTGGACCGCCTGCCGGTGCGACGGGGACAGGCCCGCGACGACGACCACCTTGCCCTGCTCGGTGCGCAGGTAGTACTCGAAGCCGAGCCAGTGCCCGGCGCCCGCGCCGACCAGCGGCACCAGGACCGCGACGGCGAGCACCGAGTAGCCGGCGACGGTGCCCCACGCGCGGCCGACGGACGCGGCGATGACCGCCGCGGCGCCGACGAGGACCCCGCCGAGCAGGCCGATCGCGCCGCCGGTGGACAGGACCAGGCGCAGCGGCTCGGCGAGCAGCCAGCCGGCGAGCCCGCCGGCGCGGGAGGTGCCGCCGTCCAGGAGGCTCGGGTTGCCGCGGACCAGGTGCAGCAGCCCGAGCGTGGCCAGGGCGATGCCGGTGGTGCGGGTGAGGACCCGTTCGCGCAGGTAGTGCCCGGTGGCGACGGCCAGGTCGCGCAGCTCGGCGCCGGTCCACAGCCGCCGGTCGACGATCGGCACCAGGGGCAGCTGCCACGGCCAGGTGGCCCGGGGCAGGCGCGGCAGCGGCCAGAGCAGCAGCAGCGGCAGGACCGGCAGCACGTACGCCGCGTAGCCGAACCCGAACGTGAGGATCGCCGCGGCGACGCCGTGGACCGGCACCTGCGGCACCCACAGCAGCGCGGCGAGCACGACGACGACCGCCGCGATGACCCCGATCCGCGGCCACGACGGCCGCTTCGGCCTCGGTCGCGTGGGCTTCTCCAGCGGCGTTTCCGGATTTTGTACGGGGGCGGGGCCGCGACGTCCCCGGCGGTGCGACCCGGCCTCGGCGGTGGCCGCGCCCTGCCAGTCGGTGAGGGCGGCGCGGACCTGGTCGGTGGCGGCGACGCCCAGCAGCAGGCCCGCGATCAGGGTCAGCACGGCCTGCCAGGCGGGCGGCGCGGGGGCGATGCCGATCAGCGTGGACAGGCCGAGGACGGCCGCGGTTGCCAGGGTCAGCAGCGCGACCGCGGGTAACGCCGCGCGGACGCGCGCACCGACCTCGGACATGGCTCTGGAGCATGGCACCCGCCGTACCCCATCGCAACTGGCCTAAGTCTGGCTTAAAACTCTGGGTCACATCTCGGTGCGGCTGGCGGCGCAGGCGTCGATGACCGGCTTGAACGCGTCACGCTCCGCATCGGTGATCCTCAGCTCTGTGTACAGCGGCGGCCCGCCGTCGAGGCTGAGCCAGGCGGGGAACACGTACGGCTTCTTGATCTCGGCGAGGGCGTGCGGGGTGCAGCGCTCGCCGTCGACCACGATCGGGACCGTGACCTCGGTCTGCCCGGGCTGCAGCACGGCGTACGGCTTCGGCGTCTGCTCCCGCGCCGGCAGCGGCAGCACCTCCAGGAGGATGCTGCCGACGAACTCCTGCAGCGTGACCGTGCCGGTGTACCCCGCCCGCTTCAGCACCACGGTGCCGTTGAGCCAGCCGCTCGGCAGGTGCGTCCACGGGCCGAACGTGAGCGAGACCTGCCGGTCCAGGTACGCCTGCTGGCAGTCGATCGCGAGCAGCTTGTCGAGCATCGGGTCCGGGTCGGGCAGCGGCAGCCGCAGGTCGTGGAGCTTGCCGTCCTCGGTACGGACGGCGAAACCGACATGCGAGGCGGCGCTGCGCGGCTTGAGCTCGTCGCCCTGGCAGATCCCCGTGCCGTAGGAGACGGGCACGTCGACGCGCAGGCCGCCGACGGGCAGCGGGGCGTCGACCGCGACCGGCCCGACCCCCTTGAACGAGGGTGCCTGCAGCTCGACCCGCTCGACGGTGACCTTCGCGGGACCTTCGTTGTGCATCGAGATCTGCACCGTGTGCCGGACCTCGTCGACCCGGCCCTGGGTCAGCTCGATCCGCATCTTGACCGGGCTCTCCTTCTTGCCGGTGCCGCCGTTGCCGCAGCCGGCCAGAAGGGCGAGCACCACCACCAGCGCCACCCGTTTCATAACCGCCTATGTTGGCACGATCCAGTGCAGCAGCGCACGGGCCGCTTCGAGCACGAGGTCGCGGTCGTACGTGAGGGCGTAGGTGAACCGCCGGTCGTCGTCGGGCCCGTCGTCGGCGAGGTCCCGCGCGACGAGGGCGCCGGCGAAGTGCGGTCCGACGACCACCACGTTCCACTCGCCGCGCAGCGGGTCGTCGCCGGCGATCGCGGCGCCACGGACGCCCGGCACCGGCGCGCTCGGGATCTCGGTGCCGAGGGCGCCGACCAGGGCGGCGGTCCGCGCGACGGTCGCGTACCGGCGGGCCGTGGACGGGGTCAGGAACCGGGCCTCCTGGAAGCAGCCGAGCAGGATCGGCGGCTCCGCCGCGTCGAGCGCCTTCTCCTCCAGGTACCGGCTCAGCGGCATGAGCATCCGCTTCGTCGCCTCGGCGGTCGGGCGGCGGCCGGCGACGATCTCGTATGGCGTCCTCGTCCCCGTCCCGGCGGGCGGCGCGACGAACGGCACCGGCAGGGTCGCGCTGCGCTCGGCGACGTCGGCCGGCAGCGGCCCCGGCCGGCCGAACAGCCAGCCCTGGCCGAGCGTCGCGCCCATGCCCAGGGCGGCGGCGACGTGCTCGCGGGTCTCGACCCCCTCGGCGAGGACCGCGGCGCCGGTGCGTTCGGCGTAGGCGACGACCGCGTTGACGACGCGGGCGGCGTAGGCCCCCTCGGGCTGCTGGGTGAGGTGCCGGTCGACCTTGACGACGTCCGGGTGCACGAACGGCATGACCGCCAGCGACGCGGGCTCGGCGCCGACGTCGTCCAGCGCCACGCCCCAGCCGGAGCCGCGGCACGCCTCGGCGGCGGTGAGCAGGGCCGCCGGGTCGTCGGCGATCGCCCGCTCGGTCATCTCGACGACCACCCGCAGCCGCAGCTGGGCGTCGAGGATCGCCGGGGCGAGGTCCGGCGGGCACGGCACGCCGAGCGCGGCGGGCTCGGCGTTGACGAACAGGGTGAGGCCGAGCGGCAGGCCGGCGTCGATCGCGGCACGGTACGCGGCGGCGCGGCAGACCCAGTCCAGCTCGGCGAGGCGCCCGGCCCTGCCGGCGGCGTCGAACAGCTCCATCGGCGCCTCCCACGGCGTGCCGGCCGGGCCGCGGGTCAGCGCCTCGTAGCCGACGACCTCGGGCCGGTGGCGGCGCCACGAGTCGAGCCGCACGATCGGCTGGAACACGGTGGTGACGGCACGGGCATCGATGACGTCGTCGATGCTCTTGATCAGGGTGGTGCCGTCCATGTCTTTCGGTTCGGTCCGGAAGCTCCAGAACTGAGACAAATCGCCGGTTTGGCTCGCGATGGGGCCGCTCCGGTAGGTTGGTTGTGATGCGACGTGTACTGGTGGTGGCGCTGCTGCTCGGTGCCTTGGCGGGATGCACCTCGGCCGCTCCCGGGCAACCGGGGGCGTCATCCGCGTCGGATGCCGTGGTCAAGACCGCCGGGTGCGGCGCGTCGCCGTCCGGGGACCCGGTGGCGGTCGTCTCGGCGATCGACGCGAAGGGCGAGGCCGACTTCGCGGCCATGTTCGCCGGCGCCCGGGTCGGGGACGACGGCGTCGAGGTGTACCGCAAGCCGTCCGCCGACCTGGACAAGTGGATCACAAGCACGTTCGCGGCGTCGTGCGTGCTCGTGCACGACGCGAAATTCTCCGCCGCCGAGCTGGCGAAGCGCTACCAGCAGGTCAACGACGACAACACCTACTGGGCCGAGCAGGGCGTGCACGTCAACAGCGTCTCGTCCGACTTCGTGCGCGGGGTGGTCGTCGTCGGCACGCAGGAGGTCGACAAGGGCAAGCCGCTGTTCGCCGCGCGCTACGCCGACGGGCCGCCCGTGGAGCTCGTGGACGAGGCACCCGCCTAGATGGGTGGGTGGCGGGAGATCATCGACGGGATCGGCGAGCGCACCGAGTTCGGCAACGCCAGGCTGGTGCGCGACCCGCGCCGCAAGGGCGGCTGGACGCTGCTCTTCGAAGAGGTGCAGCAGTCGTACGTCGACGTCGCGGACCCGACGTACCTCAGCTTCGAGTACACCCGCCGGATCGCGGCGATCGTCGACACGATGGCACCGCAGGCGCGCCCCCTCACCGTGCTGCACCTGGGCGGCGGCGCCTTCACGATGCCGCGCTACGTGACCGCCACGCGCCCCGGCTCCACGCAGGTGATCGTCGAGCGGGACCGGCGGCTCGCCGACTTCGTGCAGCGGGTCGTGCCGCTCGCCGACGCCACCGGCGTCACGTTCGTCTTCGGGGACGCCCGGGAGGTCGTGTCCGACATTCCGGATTCGTCCTACGATCTCGTCATCGGCGATGTGTACGACGCCGCGCAGATGCCGGAAAGCGTGTCGGACGTCACGTTCGCGGCGGAGGTGGCCCGGGTCCTGCGCCCCGAGGGGGTCTACGCGGTCAACGTCGCGGACCTCGCGCCCCTGACCTTCTCCCGGGGGCAGGCGGCCACCCTGCGCACCGCCTTCGCCGACGTCTGCCTGCTCGTGCGTCCGGAACTCCTGCGGGGCCGGCGCTTCGGCAACGTTGTTTTTGCGGCGTCCCGCGGCGCGGACCGGCTTCCTGTCACGCGGCTGGCCGCGATCCTCGGGCGGGACCGGCAGCCCGCGCAGGTCGTCAGCGGCGCCGGACTGGACCTGCTGACCGCCGACGCGGACCCGGTCGTGCTGCCGCCCGCGTGAGATCTTGCGTGCCCCGGGTGGGATTCGAACCCACACTGTCGGAGGTTTGAGCTCCGTTCCTCTGCCGATTGGGATACCGGGACGGGTACGCCGCACCAGGGTACCCACTAGTCTGATCGCGGCGGTAATCGCCGTCAGTCGTGTCGGATCGGATCGGGAGTTGCGCGTGGCCGAGGCACAGAGCCGTCGGGTGCTCATCGCGGAAGACGAGGCGCTCATCCGTCTCGACCTCCGGGAGATGCTCGTCGAGGAGGGCTACGACGTGGTCGGCGAGGCCGGCGACGGCGAGACGGCCGTCCGCCTCGCCGAGGAGCTCAAGCCCGACCTGGTCATCATGGACATCAAGATGCCGATCATGGACGGGCTGGCCGCCGCGGAGAAGATCGCCGGCGCGCGCCTCGCGCCGGTCGTCATCCTCACCGCGTTCAGCCAGCGGGACCTGGTCGAGCGCGCCCGCGCCGCCGGCGCGATGGCCTACCTGGTGAAGCCGTTCCAGAAGAGCGACCTGGTGCCGGCGGTGGAGATCGCCGTGTCGCGGTTCGCCGAGCTGACGGTGCTCGAGCAGGAGGTCGCCACGCTGACCGACCGGCTCGAGACCCGCAAGGTCGTCGAGCGCGCCAAGGGTCAGCTCATGGCGACCTACTCGATGAACGAGCCGCAGGCGTTCAAATGGATTCAGCGCACCGCGATGGATCACCGAATGACCATGCGGGAAGTGGCGGATCGGATCATCGCGGAAACCGCCACCGGTAACAGCCCGGTAACCCCTGAGTCCTGACCTTTTACCTGCGCAGGGCGTGTCTGCGCACGTAGCGCTCAGGGTCGAATAACGGCTTGATAACGGACCGCAATCGGCTTCTGGGGCGGGCTATGATCCGCCAGTCCCGAGGGTCGGGACGATTGCTGCCATCTGTTATTCGAGGAGCACCATTGCGTAGAGCCGTGATCATGCTCACGGCCTTCCTGGCCTGCGTGATGCTCTCCTTCGGTCTGGGCGCCACAAGCGCGTGGGCCGAAGGGGAAGCACTGCAGGGGACGTTGACCAACAACGGCGCTCCGGTCGCCGGTGTCAAGATCAAGGCGTCTACCCAGGACGGCGCGCCCGCCGGTGAGGCCACATCCGACGAGCAGGGCAAGTGGAGTATTTCCGTAACCGGTCCGGGCACCTACAAGGTGGAACTCGATGTAGCGTCGCTGCCCTCCGGGGTCGGGCTCACCAACAACCGGCCCATGCTGCCCTCGGTCACCGTGGCGGACGGGCAGCTGCGTAACGTGCTGTTCCCGCTCGGCGCGGCCGGGACGGCCGTCGGCGGTGGCAACAACCAGCCCGGCACCAAGGACTCGGCCCCGTCGTCGTTCGACCGCGTCGCCGACCTGCTGTACTCCGGCCTGCACTTCGCGCTGATCATCGCCCTGGCGGCGCTCGGCATCTCGCTGATCTTCGGCACCACCGGTCTGACCAACTTCGCCCACGGCGAGATGGTCACGCTGGGTGGTCTCATCACGTTCCTGTTCAACGTGACGATCGGGATGCCGCTGGTGCTGTCCGGCATCATCTCGGTGGCCATCGGCGCCGCCCTCGGCTACTTCCAGGACCGCGCGTTCTGGGGCTGGCTGCGCAAGCGCCGCACCAACCTGGTCACCATGATGATCATCTCGATCGGCCTGTCGCTGCTGATCAGGTACGTCTTCCTGTACTTCTTCGGCGGTGAGTCGCGCAACTTCGCCGACTACAACGCCCAGCCGGGTGTGCAGTACGGACCCTTCCTGATCGCGCCGAAGAACCTGATCGCCGACGGCATCGCCCTCGTCGTCCTCGCCGCGGTGTCCTTCGCGCTGGTCGGCACCCGGCTCGGCAAGGCCACCCGCGCCGTCGCCGACAACCCGGCCCTGGCCGCCGCGTCCGGCATCAACGTCGACCGGATCATCCGCCTCGTGTGGACGATCGGCGGCGCCCTCGCCGCGCTCAGCGGCGTGATCCTCGGCGCCTTCCAGGGCGTGGGCTTCCAGATGGGCTTCCAGATCCTCCTGCTCATCTTCGCCGCGGTCACCCTCGGTGGCTTCGGCACGGCCTGGGGCGCGCTGCTCGGCAGCCTCGTCATCGGGTTGTTCATCCAGCTCTCCACGCTGTGGATCCCGACCGAGCTGAAGTCTGTGGGCGCCCTCGGGGTGCTGATCGTGATCCTGCTCTTCCGGCCGCAGGGCATCCTCGGCCGCCGGGCCCGGATCGGCTGAGGGGACGACGATGAACTGGGAAAGCATCTTCAGCGTGTCGCTGGAAGCGATCATCGGGTCCACCGCTATTGCGTACGCCCTCGCGGCCATCGGACTCAACGTCCACTTCGGCTACACTGGCCTGCTCAACTTCGGCCAGTCCGCCTTCCTCGGCGTCGGTGCCTACGGCATCGCGATCACGGTGGCGACCTTCGGGCTGCCGCTGTGGCTCGGCGTCGTCGTCGGCCTGCTCGCGGCGGTGGTCCTCGCGTTGCTGCTCGGTATCCCGACGCTGCGACTGCGCGCCGACTATCTGGCCATCGTCACGATCGCCGCGGCCGAGATCATCCGGCTCTTCTACCGCGCCACCGACCTGCGCAAGTGGACGGGTGCCTCCGACGGCCTGCAGAGCTTCTCGCAGGACTTCTACGAGCTCAACCCGTTCGCCGGCACCAAGGGCATCGACCTCGGGCTCATCACGTTCACCGACCGTGAGCTGTGGATCCTGGTCGTCGGCTGGACCCTGGTGCTGCTCAGCTGCCTCGTGGTCTGGCTGCTCATGAGCAGCCCGTGGGGCCGCGTGCTCAAGGCCATCCGTGAGGACGAGGACGCCGTGCGCAGCCTCGGCAAGAACGTCTTCTCGTACAAGATGCAGTCGCTGGTCCTCGGCGGCGTCATCGGCTGCCTCGGCGGTTTCGTCTTCGCCCTCGACCGGGCGGCGGTCCAGCCGGACACCTACGGCACGGAGTTCACGTTCTTCGCGTACACGATCGTGATCCTCGGCGGCGCGGCCCGGGTCTTCGGCCCGGTCGTCGGCTCGATGATCTTCTGGGTCCTGCTGGTCTTCATCGACTCGGCCCTGAGCGAGGCCTCCAACAACAAGGTCTTCCCGGAGTGGTTCATGACCACCTCGCAGGCCGGCTCCGTCCGGTACATCCTGGTCGGTCTCGGCCTCATCCTGCTGCTGATCTACCGGCCGCAGGGCATCTTCGGCGACAAGAGGGAGGTCATGCTCGATGGACGTTGAGAACAAGCCCGACCGGGCCGCTCGGGCGCGAGCCGTGCAGGCCCTGGCCGGACTGCCGTGCGAGCCCGGCGTCCCGAAACCGGACCCGATCCTCGTCGCCGACAACGTGGTGCGCCGCTTCGGCGGTCTCACCGCCGTCGACGTGAAGCACGTCGAGATCCAGCGCGGCTCGATCACGGCCCTCATCGGCCCCAACGGTGCCGGCAAGACGACCTTCTTCAACCTGCTCACCGGCTTCGACGCGCCCGACGAGGGCTCGTGGACGTTCAACGGCAAGTCGCTGTCCGGCGTGGCGGCGCACAAGGTCGCGCGGGCCGGCATGGTCCGCACCTTCCAGCTCACGAAGGCCCTGTCCAAGCTCAAGGTCATCGACAACATGCGGCTCGGCGCCACCGGGCAGCGCGGCGAGAGCTTCTGGCGCGCGTTGCTGCCCGGCACCTGGAAACAGCAGGAAGCCGAGATCACCGCCCGCGCCGAGGACCTGCTCACCCGGTTCAAGCTCATCGCCAAGAGGGATGACTTCGCCGGCAGCCTCTCCGGCGGCCAGCGCAAGCTCCTGGAGATGGCCCGGGCGCTCATGGTGCAGCCGGAGATGGTCATGCTCGACGAGCCGATGGCCGGGGTCAACCCGGCGCTGACGCAGTCGCTGCTCGGCCACGTCAAGCAGCTGCGTGAGGACGGCATGACCGTGCTCTTCGTCGAGCACGACATGGACATGGTCCACGACATCAGCGACTGGATCATCGTCATGGGGCAGGGCGGCGTCATCGCCGAGGGCACCCCGGACAAGGTCATGGCCGACCCGCGCGTGATCGACGCCTACCTGGGCGCGCACCACGACGGCGCGGTCAAGACCGTCGGCGGCGAGGAGGTGGACGCCTCTACGCTGGACGAATCCGACGGCGAGGTGACCCTGATCGGCGCCGTCGACGAGCTTTCTGTTTCTCCTGAAGAAGACCCGAAGGGGGGACCGGCATGACCGTTCCCATCGAGGACGACGCCCCGGTCGCCAGCAACGAGATCGTCGACCGCGGCGACCACCTGGCGCACGCCGACGGGGCGGTCCTGCGGGCCGACGACGTCGTCGCGGGCTACCTGCCCGGCGTCAACATCCTCAACGGCGCTGACCTGTACGTGCACGACGGCGAGCTGGTGGGCATCATCGGCCCCAACGGCGCCGGCAAGTCGACCCTCCTGAAAGCCATGTTCGGCCTGGTCAACATCCGCTCGGGGGCCGTGACCCTGCGCGGGGAGCACATCACCAACATGAAGGCGCACGCGCTGGTGGAGCGGGGCATCGGCTTCGTTCCCCAGACCAACAACGTCTTCGCGGCCCTCACCATCGAAGAGAACCTGCAGATGGGCACGTTCCTGAAGCCGAAGCGCTTCAAGGAGCGCTTCGACTTCGTGACGCAGCTCTTCCCGACCCTGGCCGAGCGGCGCAAGCAGCGGGCGGGGCTCATGTCCGGCGGTGAGCGGCAGATGGTCGCCATGGCCCGGGCGCTCATGATGGAGCCGACCGTGCTGCTGCTCGACGAGCCCTCAGCGGGCCTCTCGCCGGCGCTGCAGGACGAGGTGTTCTTCCGGACCAAGCAGATCAACTCGACCGGTGTGACGGTCGTGATGGTCGAGCAGAACGCGCGCCGTTGCCTGCAGATCTGCGACCGGGGATACGTCCTCGATCAGGGCCGCAATGCCTACACGGCATCCGGTCAGGATCTGATCAACGACCCGCGGGTGATCGAGTTGTACCTGGGTACGCTCGCCCGCGCCTGAACCATCGTTTTTGGATTCCCGTGCCTGCCGGTTAGTTCTCCGGCAGGCGCGGGATTTCTTTGTTGTGGTGCACATACGGAAAGGGCCCCACCGCTTCCGCGGTGAGACCCTTTCGCTTATTCAGATCAGATCTTGCCGGTCTGGTACTTCACGTCCGACGTGAGCTTGTTGTTCTCGTCGTAGGTGTAGACACCGATGGTGGCCTCGGCCGGGTCGCCGGCGTCGTTGAAGGAGATCGGGCCGCTCAGGCCGTCGAAGTCGATGTCCTTCTTCTGCTTGAGCAGGTCGGCGCAGGACTTGAAGTCCGTGCACTTCTCGCCGCCCTTGGAGACGGTGATCAGGTGCTTCGCGATCTCGGCCGGGTTGTCGCTGCCGGCCTCGATGGCCGCGAGGGCCGCGAGGATGGTGGCGTCGTAGGACTCGACGGCGTAGTTCCAGTCCTTCAGGTCCTTGTTGATCTCAAGGGCGCGCTTCTTGAAGTCGTCCTTGGTCGCGGCGCCGGGCTGGGTGCCCTTGTAGCCCTTCAGCGTGCCGGGGGCGAAGTCCTTCGAGTAGTCGGCGATGTTGCCGTCCACGAAGTACCACTTCTTGGTCTTGAGACCGGCCTCGATCAGCTTGGGGACGATCTTCTTGGTCTCGTCGAAGCCGATGATGGCGATGGCGTCCGGGTTGGCAGCCTTGATCTTCGCGACGTCGGCCGAGAAGTCCGCGGCCTTCGGGTCGTAGGTCACCGACACGGCGACCTTGCCGCCGCCGCTCTCGATCTCCGCCTTGGCGTTCTCGGCGAGGCCGGTGCCGTAGGAGTCGTTGAGGACCAGCATGCCGGTGGTGGCGTTGCCGTCCTGGACGATCAGGTCACCGAGGACGCGGCCCTGCAGCGTGTCCGGCGGGGCGGTCCGGAAGTACAGACCCTTGTCGTTGTAGGTGGTCAGCGCCGTCGACGTGTTGGCCGGCGAGATCTGGACCACGCCCGCGCCGGTGATCTTGTCGATCACGGACAGCGAGACGGACGACGAGGCGGCACCGATGATGACGTCGGTCTTGTCCGTGAGCAGCTTGTTGACCGACTGGGTGGCGATGTCCGTGGAGGTGTCGCCCGAGTCCATGTGCTGGATCGTGACGGGCTTGCCCAGGACGCCACCGTTGGCGTTGATCTCCTTGATCGCGACGTCGACGCCCGCGAACTCCGGGGGGCCGAGGAACGCCAGCGAGCCGGTCTGCGGCAGGATGGTGCCGATCTTCAGAACGCCGTCGCCGGGGGCGGCACCGCCGGTGGTTGCGCCAGTGCTGGGCTTATCTGCATCGTCACCACATGCACTGAGTGCCAGGACGGCAGCGCTCAGCACGGCGACCGAGCGCCATGCGAGGTTGGGGCGGATCATCACCTGTCTCCTTTTTACAGCGCGGTAGGCGTGGTTGCGCCTAGATGCCAAGACGCTGATAGGGGCAGAACCTAATGAAACTCGGGTGCTGGCACTAGGCCTTCGGGGCAACACGCCCCAGGAAGTTGCGCAGTCGTAATCTTCCTGTTCGCAACCGTCGCGGGAATCGGTTTGTCGCGTCACGGCGCGGGGTCTCCGCGGGGAACTGTCATACCCCCCGACTAGGCTCAAGGATGTGACGGGTTCAACAGAGGACACCAGGCTCCTGCTGCTCGACGGGCACTCCCTCGCCTACCGGGCGTTCTTCGCCCTCCCCGCGGAGAACTTCTCCACGAAGACGGGGCAGGTGACCAACGCCGTCTTCGGCTTCACGTCGATGCTGATCAACATGTTGCGGGACGAGAAGCCCACGCACGTGGCGGTCGCCTTCGATGTGTCGCGCCAGACCTTCCGCCTGGAGAAGTATGCGGAATACAAGGCCAACCGCTCGACGACCCGGCCGGAGTTCTCCGGCCAGCTCGACCTGATCAAGGAGGTCCTCAACGCGCTGCGGATCCCCTTCATCGAGAAGCCGGGTTACGAGGCCGACGACGTGATCGCCACCCTCGCCCGGGAGGCCGCCGGGCAGGGCATCCCCACCTCGATCATCACCGGCGACCGCGACGCCTTCCAGCTGGTCACCGACCTCGTGACGGTGCTCTATCTCAAGCGCGGCGTCTCCGAGATGGACCGCATGACGCCGGCCAAGGTCGAGGAGCGCTATGGCATCCCGCCGTCGCTCTACCGGGCGAAGGCGGCGCTCGTCGGCGAGGACAGCGACAACCTCCCCGGCGTCCCCGGCGTCGGCGACAAGACCGCCGCCAAGTGGATCCTGCAGTTCGGCGACCTCGACGGGATCATCGCCCGGGTCGACGAGATCAAGGGCAAGGCCGGCGAGAATGTGCGCGCCCACCTCGCCGACGTCATGCGCAACTATGAGCTCAACGGGCTCGTCGACGACCTCGAGCTGTCGATCACCCCCGACGAGCTGCACTGGCGCGGCTGGGACCGCGAGGCCGTCCACCAGGTCTTCGACGCCCTGGAGTTCCGCATCCTGCGCGACCGGCTCTACCAGTATCTCGACGCCGTGGAGCCCGAGGCGGAGAGCGGCTTCGACCTGTCCGGCACGGTCCTGCGCGAGGGCGTCGGCGCCTGGCTCACCGAGCACGCGCCGGCCGGCACCCGCGTCGGCGTCGCCGTCGCCGGCAAGTTCGGCCGCGGCACCGGCGAGGTCACCGGCATCGGCCTCGCCGTCGCCGGCGGCCCGGCCGCCTGGTTCGACCCGACCGAGCTCGACGCCGCCGACGACGCGGCCGTGGGGGAGTGGCTCGCCGCCGCCGACCGGCTCAAGGTGCTGCACGACGTGAAGCCGGCCCGGCTCGCGTTCGGCGCCCGCGGCTGGGTGCTCGAGGGCGTCGCCAGCGACACCGCGCTCGAGGCCTATCTGGCCCGCCCCGACCAGCGCTCCTACGACCTCAACGACCTGGCGCTGCGCTACCTCAAGCGGGAGCTGCGGGTCGACGCCCCCGACACCGGCCAGCTCGCCCTGGACGGTCTGGGTGGCAACACGGGAGAGGCGGAGGAGAATCTGATGCTCCGCGCCCGCGCCACCCTCGACCTCGCCGACGCGATCGCCGAGGAGCTGCGGCGCGACGGCGACTCCTCCGCCCGCCTGCTCGCCGAGGTCGAGCTGCCGCTGGTCACCGTGCTGGCGGAGATGGAGCGGGTCGGCATCGCCGCCGACACCGACTATCTCAGCGAGCTGGAGTCGAGGTTCGCCAGCAACGTCAAGGCCGCCGCGCAGGGCGCCTATGAGGTGATCGGCCGGGAGTTCAACCTCGGCTCGCCCAAGCAGCTGCAGGAGATCCTGTTCAACGAGCTCGGCCTGCCGAAGACCAAGCGCATCAAGACCGGCTACACCACCGACGCCGAGGCGCTGCAGAATCTGCACAAGCAGACCGAGCACCCGCTGCTGGCGCACCTGCTGAGCCACCGCGACTGGGCCAAGCTCAAGACCACCGTCGACGGCCTGCTCAAGTCGGTCAGCGACGACGGCCGCATCCACACCACCTACTACCAGACCGTCGCGGCCACCGGCCGGCTCTCCAGCACCGACCCCAACCTGCAGAACATCCCCATCCGCACCGAGGACGGCCGGCAGATCCGCCGCGCCTTCATCGTCGGCGAGGGCTTCGAGTCCCTCCTCACCGCCGACTACAGCCAGATCGAGATGCGGATCATGGCCCACCTGTCGAAGGACGAGGCGCTGATCGAGGCCTTCAACTCGGGCTTCGACTTCCACGCCGCGACCGCCTCCTCGGTCTTCTCGATCCCCGCCGACGAGGTCGTCCCCGACCAGCGCCGCAAGATCAAGGCCATGAACTACGGCCTCGCCTACGGCCTGTCCTCCTACGGTCTCGCCTCGCAGCTCGGCATCACCCCCGCCGAGGCCACGGTCCTCATGGAGGAGTATTTCGCCACGTTCGGCGGCGTCCGCGACTATCTGCGCCAGATCGTCGTCCAGGCCCGCCGCGACGGCTACACCGAGACCGTCCTCGGCCGCCGCCGCTACCTGCCCGACCTCAACAGCGACAACCGCCAGCGGCGCGAGATGGCCGAGCGCATGGCCCTCAACGCCCCCATCCAGGGCTCCGCCGCCGACATCATCAAGGTCGCCATGCTCCACGTGGACACGGCCCTGCGCGAGGCCGGCCTGCAATCCCGCATGCTCCTGCAGGTCCACGACGAGCTGGTGTTCGAGGTCGCCCCAGGCGAGCACGACGCCGTCGAGGCCCTCGTCCGCCAGCAGATGGGCGAGGCCTACCCCCTGGACGTCCCGCTGGGCGTCTCGGTCGGCTCAGGCCGCGACTGGAACGCCGCCGACCACTGATCCACTGAGTCGCCTCGCACCGCCGGTGTCGCCCCCGTCCATGGGCCGACACCGGCGCCGAGTCGCCGAGCCGCCGGGGTGCCGGGGTGCCGGGGTGCTCCGGCTGTCGTGCTCACCCGCTCGCGTGCCCAGGGTTCGACGGCTCGGCTCGGCTGCCTGGCTCGGCGGCTCGGCTGGCTGCCCGGTTCGACGGCTCGGCTCGGCTGCCCGGTTCGACGGCCCGGTTCGACGGCTCGGCTCGGCTGCTGGCCTGACGGCTCGGCTGGGCTCGGCTGTTCGTTCGGTCGCCTTAGCGGCTCGGTATTGCCAGGCCGGTCGACGCCCGGCTCCTCCGCGCCCCTTGGACGGCGTGCGTGTGCTCCTGTCGTCGTTCCGCGCGGTCCTTCCTCCCGGGGTTCTCGGGGCACTCCCAACAGCGCTGCCTTCGCGTGGGACCTTTCTTCCGGTTTATCAGGCGCTCCGCGCCCGCTAAACCGGAAATATCAGCATTTTGTGGGGGTTGAACCGACTCGCGGACTGTGGCGCGGTGGCGCTGCCGGGGCGCGCCGTCAGGACGGCTTGGTGGCGATGAAGATGGCGGTGCCGGGGAAGATCTTGCCGCGCAGGGGGCTCCACTGGCCCCAGGTGCCCTTGTGGTCGTCTGGCCACTCGGGCTCGATGAGGTCGTTGAGGACGAAGCCGGCGGTGACGAGCTCGCGGATGCGGTCGCCGAGGGTGCGGTGCTGCTCGACGTACGTCGGGACGTGCGCCTCGTCCTCCTCGACGTAGGCGCGGCGGTCGAAGTAGGAGTGCACCGCGACCAGGCCGCCCTCGCCCGGGTCGTCCAGGAACACCCACCGCATCGGATGGGTGATCGAGAAGGCCCAGCGGCCGCCGGGGCGCAGCACGCGGTACACCTCCCGCATGACGCGACCGGAGTCGGCGACGAACGGCACGGCGCCGAACGCGGTGCACACGATGTCGAATACGCCTTCGGCGAACGGCAGGGCCGTGGCGTCGGCCTGCAGGAGCGGCACTTTTACACCCGATCGGGTGTTTCCGGCGGCGGCGTGCCGCAGCATGCCGGCCGACAGGTCGCTGGCGATGACCCGGGCGTCCTGGGTGTGCAGCCAGCGCGAGCACGACGCCGCGCCGCAGCCGATCTCCAGGACGTCCTTGCCGGTGACGTCGCCGAGCAGCCGGGCGTCGGCCTCACGCAGGCCTTCCGGGCACCAGACGAAGTCGGCGTCACCGAGGAACGCGCCGTGTTCGGCCTGGTAGGCGTCGGCGTCAGCGTCCCACCAGCCCCGGCTCGCGCGGCGACTCTCGGCTGGGTTCACTGCGCGTCGTGTGACGCCTGCGTCTGGTGACGTTTCCATGGACTGCAACGGTAGGCCCCGCAAAAGTCGGCGGATCGGGTCTGGGGGAGGGTTGGACCATGTGGTATTGCGCAGGGTAGGCTGATCGGTGCACTCGTGGGTTGTGCGCCTCGGCATGGAGCAGGCTCACGATCGTCTGGCACATCCTGAGCTTCCAATGCATTGATCCTGCACTGCGACAGGCGGGTTGTGCCCGGACGATGGTCCGCGGGAGCGCAGGTCCACCGAAGTCACCCACCGACCGGAGCAACAACCCACATGACGAGCAGCATCGAGGCCACCTCGAGCGCCAGCAGCAACAAGGTCGTCGACGAACTCGCGTCCGATGAGGCGTTCCTCGCCGCGATCGACGAGACCATCAAGTACTTCAACGACGGCGACATCGTCGAAGGCACCGTCGTCAAGGTCGACCGGGACGAGGTCCTGCTCGACATCGGCTACAAGACCGAGGGTGTCATTCCCTCGCGCGAGTTGTCGATCAAGCATGATGTCGACCCTGCTGAGGTCGTGTCGGTCGGTGACCACATCGAAGCCCTGGTCCTTCAGAAGGAGGACAAGGAAGGGCGTCTGATCCTCTCGAAGAAGCGCGCGCAGTACGAGCGGGCGTGGGGCACGATCGAGAAGATCAAGGAAGACGACGGGATCGTTCGCGGCTCCGTCATCGAGGTGGTCAAGGGTGGTCTCATCCTCGACATCGGGCTTCGTGGCTTCCTGCCGGCGTCCCTGGTCGAGATGCGCCGGGTCCGCGACCTGCAGCCGTACGTGGGGCGCGAGCTCGAGGCGAAGATCATCGAGCTGGACAAGAACCGCAACAACGTGGTCCTGTCCCGCCGGGCCTACCTCGAGCAGACCCAGTCCGAGGTGCGCACCGAGTTCCTGCACAAGCTGCAGAAGGGCCAGGTCCGCAAGGGCGTCGTGTCCTCGATCGTCAACTTCGGTGCGTTCGTCGACCTCGGTGGCGTCGACGGCCTGGTGCACGTGTCCGAGCTGTCCTGGAAGCACATCGACCACCCGTCCGAGGTTGTCGAGGTCGGCCAGGAGGTCGAGGTCGAGGTGCTCGACGTCGACCTGGACCGTGAGCGCGTCTCCCTGTCGCTGAAGGCGACCCAGGAAGACCCGTGGCGCCAGTTCGCCCGCACCCACGCGATCCAGCAGATCGTCCCGGGCAAGGTCACCAAGCTCGTGCCGTTCGGTGCGTTCGTCCGCGTCGACGACGGCATCGAGGGCCTGGTGCACATCTCCGAGCTGGCCGAGCGCCACGTGGAGATCCCGGAGCAGGTCGTGCAGGTCGGCTCCGACGTCATGGTCAAGGTCATCGACATCGACCTTGAGCGTCGCCGGATCTCGCTGTCGCTCAAGCAGGCCAACGAGGGCTTCGTCGAGGGCGAGGAGCACTTCGACCCGACCCTCTACGGCATGTCGGCCACGTACGACGAGCAGGGCAACTACATCTACCCGGAGGGCTTCGACCCGGAGACCGCCGAGTGGATGGCCGGCTTCGAGAAGCAGCGCGAGGCGTGGGAGCAGCAGTACGCTGAGGCCCGCCAGCGCTGGGAGGCCCACACCAAGCAGGTGCAGACGGCCCGCCAGGCCGACGCCGCCGAGCCCGCCGCCACCGCTGCGGCCGGCGCGACGAGCAGCGGCCCGGTCACCTCGTCGACCCCGACGGCGGCTCGCGCCCCGGAGGAGCCGGCAGGCACCCTCGCGACGGACGAGGCCCTCGCGGCCCTGCGCGAGAAGCTGGCCGGCGGCAAGAGCTGACGGCTCGCAGAACATAAGGAGAGGCCCCGCAGCCGGATTCGGCTACGGGGCCTCTCCCGTTTCCACCAGGCACGGCGCTGTCCCCGGACCATGCGGTCGGCTCCGGGATGCCTCTTGTTCGGCCCGCCGCTGGCTTCGCCTCACGTGTGGGAGCCGCTCTTCCGTGTGGTGCAGCTGGGCGCATCCGCCTCGGCCGGTGCTACTTGGTCTGGGGCGCCCCACGGTGGCGTGATTGCCACCCGCGTCGTGGCCGCGGTGATGTTCCCCGGCCACCGTCCTCACCCCGGTCCGGTGCTGTCGAGAGCATCACCCGGTGCCTCCACGCCGTCGCCGGTCTTGCAGCCATCGCCAACCCGCCGAGGGACCCGTTGGCGCGCCGGCTCGCATCGACGCTGCGCGATCCACCCACATTTCAGAGATCGTTTTGTAGGTGGATCGCGCAATCTCGATGGCGCAAAAGGCGCAAATCATGGCATTGATCAACGTCTGTGCGGGATCGCGGGGCGGGTACGGTGGCGCCGCGTCCCAGACGACGATCACCCCGGACGCCTCGGATCGCCAGGGGTTGCCGTTCGGGGGATCGACGGCGGTGTGGCAGCGCTGAACGATGCCCTCGACGACGCCAGATCATGTGAGGACGTAGTCAGAGCGCATCACCGCCGCCTCACCCATGTGCTGCCTGCACGCGGTCGGAGATGGGGCGGGCAGGTCTGCCCCGATGGTTGGAGTGGGAGCGCTGCCCGCGGGCAGCTCATGAAGGCGATGGCAGACGGCGCCTCCGCATGCAGCCGGAGACAGCGGCGGAAAGCTCCCGCGTCGGTCGGCGGCATCGCTGACCAGGCTGTGCGACGGGGCGCGATGGCGGTAGTGGACGGCGCATTCGGCGGGGTGCGGGAGTGCTGCCTGCCGACGACGGTGGGTGGGCGCTGCCGGTGGGCGTGGGCGTTGTCCGCATGCAGCTGGAGGGGTGGTGTGTGGCGGCTCTGGTAGGCGCCGGATGTGCTGCCTGCTGAGGGGGTAAGGCGGTGTCGTCGGCAGGCGTGGAGGGTCGCTCGCCGACGACAGCGGGTGGGTGCCGCCGGTGGGCGTGGGCGTTCTCCGCGCGTAGCCGGAGGCGGTGGCGTGGAAGGGCTCCGATGGGCGTGGACGTGCTGCCTGCCGAGGACACCAAGCGTCGACGGCAGGCGTGGAGCGTTGCCCGCCCCGCCCGTCGCCGCAGTCCCCGTCGCCCGTCGCCGCGGTCCCCGTCGCCCGCCGTCCCGTCGCCGTCGTCGCCGCCCGCCGTCGCCGTCCCCGCTGCCCGCCCGTCCCCGCCGTCCGTTGCCGACGACGGCGGGCGGGGCGGCTGGTTGGCGTGGGCGTTGTCCTCGTGTGGCACGGAGGCGGTGGCGTGCAGCGGCTCCGACAAATGTGGAGCCGCTGCACGCGTGGTGCTGGGGACGGGGTGGGTGGGTGGTTACTTGACGCCGGCTACGTCCATGGCGCGGAGTTCCTTCTTGAGTTCGGAGACCTCGTCGCGGAGGCGGGCGGCGAGCTCGAACTGCAGCTCGCGGGCGGCGCCGAGCATCTGGTCGTTGAGCTCCTGGATGAGGGTGGCGAGCTCGGCGCGGGCCATGCCCGCGCGGGCCGGGGTGGCGGCGCCGGCGGTGCCCTTCGTGCCGCCACCCTTCTGGCGGGCGCGGGTGTTCTCGGGGGACTTGCCGCGGCTCATCTGGCGGCCGCCGCCGACGGTGATGGCGCCGCCCGGGCCGTGGCCGACGACGGCGCCGGCGGTGTCCTCGGCCTCGCGGTAGATGTCGTCGAGGATGTCGCCGAGCTTCTTGCGCAGCGGCTGGGGGTCGATGCCGTTGGCGACGTTGTACGCGATCTGCTTGTCGCGGCGCCGGTTGGTCTCGTCGATGGCGAGGGTCATCGACGGGGTCATCTTGTCGGCATACATGTGGACCTGGCCGGAGACGTTACGCGCGGCGCGGCCGATGGTCTGGATGAGGCTGGTGCCGGAGCGCAGGAAGCCTTCCTTGTCGGCGTCGAGGATCGCGACCAGGCTCACCTCGGGCAGGTCGAGGCCCTCGCGGAGCAGGTTGATGCCGACGAGCACGTCGAACTCGCCGCGCCGCAGCTCGCGCAGCAGCTCGACGCGGCGCAGGGTGTCGACCTCGGAGTGCAGGTAGCGCACGCGGATGCCGTGCTCCAGCAGGTAGTCGGTGAGGTCTTCGGCCATCTTCTTCGTCAGGGTGGTGACGAGGACCCGCTCGTCGAGCTCGACCCGCTGGTTGATCTCGTGCATGAGGTCGTCGATCTGGCCCTTGGTGGGCTTGACGATCACCTGCGGGTCGACGAGGCCGGTCGGGCGGATGACCTGCTCGACGAACTCGCCCTGCGTGCGGCCGAGCTCCCACGGGCCGGGGGTCGCCGACAGGTAGACGGTCTGGCCGACCCGCTCCTCGAACTCGTCGAAGCGCAGCGGCCGGTTGTCCTGGGCGCTGGGCAGCCGGAACCCGTGCTCGACGAGCGTCCGCTTCCGTGAGGCGTCGCCCTCATACATGCCGCCGATCTGCGGCACGGTGGCGTGCGACTCGTCGATGACGGTGAGGAAGTCGTCGGGGAAGTAGTCGAGCAGGCAGTGCGGCGGGCTGCCCGCCTCGCGGCCGTCGATGTGGCGGGAGTAGTTCTCGATGCCGTTGCAGAAGCCGACCTGGCGCATCATCTCGATGTCATACGTGGTGCGCATGCGCAGCCGCTGGGCTTCCAGCAGCTTGCCCTCGCGGTCGAGCTCGGCGAGGCGCTCCTCCAGCTCCACCTCGATCTGCGAGATCGCCCGCTCCATGCGCTCGGGGCCACCGCCGTAGTGCGTCGCGGGGAAGATCATCAGCTGGTCGACCTGGCGGATCTCGTCGCCGGTCAGCGGGTGCAGGTAGGACAGGCGCTCGATCTCGTCGCCGAAGAACTCGATCCGGATCGCGAGCTCCTCGTAGGCGGGGATGATCTCCAGCGTGTCGCCGCGGACCCGGAACGTGCCACGGTTGAACGCGAGGTCGTTGCGCGTGTACTGGATGTCGACCAGCCGCCGCAGCAGCTTGTCGCGCTCGAGCTCCTGCCCGACGGTCACCTTGGCGGCCCGGTCCAGATACTCCTCGGGCGTGCCCAGACCGTAGATCGCGGAGACGGTCGCGACCACGATGACGTCGCGGCGGGTCAGCAGGCTCATCGTCGCGGAGTGGCGCAGGCGCTCGACCTCCTCGTTGACCGACGAGTCCTTCTCGATGTAGGTGTCGGTCTGCGGGATGTACGCCTCAGGCTGGTAGTAGTCGTAGTAGCTGACGAAGTATTCGACCGCGTTGTTGGGCATGAGGCCGCGGAACTCCGTGGCCAGCTGCGCGGCGAGGGTCTTGTTGTGGGCGAGCACGAGCGTCGGGCGCTGCAGCCGCTCGACGAGCCATGCGGTCGTCGCGCTCTTGCCGGTGCCGGTCGCGCCGAGCAGCACCGAGTGCCGCTCGCCGGACCGGACGCGACGCGCCAGCTGCTCGATCGCGGTGGGCTGGTCACCGGACGGAACGTATTCGCTGACCACCTCGAAGCGGTTGTCCAAGCGGGGAATGTCGAGCGCCATGACCCCAACCGTACGCGGGGGGTATGACAACTTTCGGGTTCCTCGCCCTGGGTGGTTGATCGTATTCAACCTGGCGATTGTGTGGGGAAGATCACCGGACTACCGTAGAGCTGTAGGCCGCTCGCGGCGGCCGACCGGAGAGCAGGCCGGCCATTACTCGGTCCGGCCCTCCCGGCGCCAGGTTGCTGCCCCGGCCCGTCACGGTCGGCGAGCGCACCGTGGATGGATCGCGCGACACGCGCGACCGGCCGCCGCGAGCGCCCCTGCGTCAGGGGCCGGCGTCAGGCGGTACCGGCGATCAAAGGCCAAGCCGTCGCAACCGCCGCGTCCAGCTCGGCCGGTGTGCCGTCGTTGACGATCGAGACGTCCGCGACCGCCCGCCGCTGCTCGTCCGTCGCCTGCGCCGCGATCCGGGCCCGGGCCTCCTCGGGCGTCATCCCGCGCAACCGCACCAGCCGGTCCAGCCGCGTGGGGAGCGAGGCGAACACGATGACCACCGTCTCGTACAGGCGCGACATCTGCTTCTCGACGAGGAGCGGCACATCGTTGACGACGACGGCGCCGTCAGGCGCGGCCGCGACCAGCTCGGCCGTCCGTGCCCGGACGAGGGGGTGCACGATGCCCTCCAGCGTCGCGCGCGCCTCGTCGGAGCCGAAGATCCGGCTCGCCATCGCGGCCCGGTCGAGCGCGCCGTCCGCGGTGAGCACGCCGTCGCCGAACGCCTCGACGATCGCGGCCAGACCGGGCGTGCCGGGCTCCACGACCTCACGCGCCAGCCGGTCCGCGTCGATGATCACGGCGCCGAGCGCGGCCAGCCGCTCCGCCACGGCGCTCTTACCGGCGCCGATGCCGCCGGTCAGCCCCACCATCCTCATCCGCCCATCACAGCAGAGCGGACGGACCCGCCGCGCACCGGACAGGTGATCTCCGGCGTGTACGGCGCGGAAAACGGCATTTGCGGAGATAACCTCCGTGCTGAGGAAGACGACATAGCGGGGCGAACATGACACAGGGGCGACACTGCATCGGCCGGCCGGGCCTGGGGCGCCGTGACATCACCATGATCCTTGCGGCCGCCGACGTGGCCGAACAGGGACCACGGCACCGCCGCGGCCGCTCGCTGCGCCGGTTGACGACCGAGGCCGCGGGCATCTTCGCCGCGGCCGCCGTGCTGGCGATACTCGCGGTCAGCGGCTGGTACGCGGCGTCGGGAGCGACCGCGGTCGCGCAGATGCTGGCGCGCTGACGAGGCGACCCGAGCGGGTGCGGGCGGGCACCCGAAAGGTGGGTCATCAACGCCATCAGCCGTGGCGCGAGGCGCGGGCTGTCAGCGATACTCTGCCCGGGCGAGTGCACGAGTGCCGTGCGCAAGTGCACGATCTGCACCGACGCCAGGACCAGAAGGACGCGCTGCATGGAGCCGGGACACCCCCCACGGCAGGATCCGCCGACGGAGCCGAGCCACGACCAGGTCAACGGGTCGCCGCCGCGACCCCGCAGCCGGCGTGGCTGGATGTCGGACTCGCCGCTCGACGGCGGGTCCGGCTGGCCGACCTCGGCCTACGCGATCGTCCCCAGGCAGGCGACTCCACCGAAGGAAGAGCAGCGGGCACCGCGGGAGGAACCGCGGGAAGCGCCGCCGGCCGCGACCGCCGAGCCGCCCCAGCAGGCGCACGGCCGCCGCTGGCGGATCGCCGCCCTGGTCATCGGCCTGATCGTGCTGCTCGCCGCGGCGGTGGGCGGGGTGCTCGCCACCCGGAAGTCGTCCGGCGACACGCAGACGCCGACCGGTGAGAACCGCGCCGTCACCGCGCCGGTGACCGAGGCGACGACGCCGGCCGGGTCCGCGGCCACCGCCGGGGCCACTGCGGGGGGCACAGGGTCCCCGAGCCTCGACGCCAATGGATCGCCCGTGCCCGCGCTCAGCGCCGGCACCCCCGACCCGAGCGCCGTCGTGACCAGCCCCGTGCCGGGGGGCACCGTCACCGACGTGCTGCGCGCCGGCACCGTGCGGATGACCGTCCTTGCGGGGCAGCCCGACGAGACGTTCGACTTCGACAACGGCGCCAAGCAGGCGCCCGGCGCCGACATCGCCGCCGGCGCGCTCGGCCTGACCGCCGTGGGCGGCGCGGCCTTCGCCCCCGTCCTGGCGACGCCGACCCTCGCCGTCTGCTCGGCGGTCCCGGCCGCCCAGTGGGGCGACCGGGTCCTGCTCAGCGCGCTGCTGCCCACCACGAAGGTCTGCGTCCGCACCGGCGACCAGCGGTTCGGCTGGTTCACGCCCCGATCCGGCGAGGCCGTCGTCAGCGGCCAGCTCTACACCACGTACCTCGACTTCACCGTGTGGAAGAAGACCGGCGACTGATCGGTCAGGCGGGCACGTCGACGAAGTGCTCGACGGTCGGCGCGCCGTCGAAGAACGGCCCGAGCAGCCCACGCCACTGCGTGAAGCGGTCGGTGGCGCGGAAGTTGTCCAGGTGCGCGTCCACCGAGTCCCACTCCACCAGCAGCACGAACCGGGTCGGTGACTCGACGCCGCGTGTCATGCGCACGGACCGGCAGCCGGGGGTGGTCGCGAGCAGCGTGTGTGCCTTGCCGTACGCGGCGGCGAACTCGTCCTCGCGACCCGCGAGCACGTCGATGAGTGCAACTTCCAGAACCATTCGGACAGGGTAGGGGACATCGTGCTCGACTGGCTCACATCCACCGCCTTCCACGCTTTCGGCGCTCCCACCACCTGGGCGGAGCTGCTGGGATTCCTGACGGGGCTGGTCACGGTCTGGCTGGTCGTGCGGCAGCACATCGCGAACTGGCCCATCGGCATCGCCAACGTGCTGCTGCTCATGGTCGCGTTCTGGCACGTGGGCCTCTATGGCGATGCCTGGCTTCAGGTGGTCTATGTGGTGCTCGGCGCCTACGGCTGGTGGCGGTGGCGTCCGGGTGCCACGACGGTAGTCCGTCGCACGACCCGCGTCGAATGGGGTGCACTCGCTGTCGCCGGGGTGTCGCTCACCGTGGTGCTGTGGTGGTACCTCGACCGTTTCACCAGCTCGACCGTGCCGTGGCCGGACGCCGCGACCACCGCCCTCTCCCTGCTCGCGACCTACGGCCAGACCCGCCGGCTCGTCGAGAGCTGGTGGCTGTGGATCGCCGTCGACGTCGTCTACGTGCCGCTCTACGGGTACAAGGACCTGTGGCTCACCGCGGTGCTCTACCTCGCCTTCCTCGCCCTGTGCGTCCTGGGGTTGCGCGCCTGGCGGCAGGCCCTCGACCCGCGGCGCGAGGCGGTGCCGGCGTGACCCACGGGCTCGTCGTCGGCAAGTTCTACCCGCCGCACGCCGGACATCACCTGCTCATCGACACCGCTGCCAGTACATGCGACCGAGTCACCGTCGTCGTCGCGCCGTCGAGCACCGAGTCCATCCCGCTCGAGACCCGCCTCGAATGGCTGCGCGAGGTCCATTCAGCCAGCCCGCATGTGCGCTTCGCCGGCGTGTACTGCGACCTGCCGATCGACTACGACGACCCCGACATCTGGCAGGCGCACTACGAGGTCTTCCGCGGGGCCGTCGGTCCGGTGCGGGTCGACCTGGTCTTTTCATCCGAGTTGTACGGCGATGAGCTCGCCCGACGGTTCGGCGCGCGGCACGTCCCGGTCGACCCGCCGAGGCGGGGTGTGCCGGTCTCCGGCACGGCCGTGCGCGCCGATCCGGTGGCCAACTGGGCGTTCCTGGCCCCTCCCGTACGCGGCTGGCTGGCCCGACGGGTGGTCGTCGTCGGCGCCGAGTCGACCGGCACCACCACCCTCGCGCGGGCGCTCGCCGCACAGCTCAGACTGCGCGGCGGAGCGTTCGCCGGCACGCGCTGGGTGCCGGAGTACGGGCGGACCCTCACCGAGCTGAAGATGGCCGGCGGCGTCAAGGTCGAGGACCTCGTATGGGACCGCGAGGACTTCCTGACCGTCGTGCGCGAGCAGAACACCGCGGAGGACGCCGCCGCCCGGGCCGGCGGGCCGCTGCTCATCTGCGACACCGACGCGTTCGCCACCGCCGTCTGGGAGGAGCGCTACCTCGGCTCCGCCTCGCCGGAGGTCCGCGCCGCCGCCCGCGAGCCCGCGCTGTACCTGCTGACCCCCGACGACGGCGTGCCCTTCGAGGACGACGGGATGCGGGACGGCGAGCATCTACGCGGGTGGATGACCGACCGGTTCCGCGCCGAGCTCGCCGCCGGCCGGGTCCCGTGGATCGAGCTGACCGGGACGTACCGGATGCGACTGCGCACGGCGCTCGCGGCCTGCGACGAGCTGCTCACGCAGGGTTGGCGGTTCGCCGCGCCGCAGCTGCCCCGCCGGTCGCCGGGAAATGTCGGGGGGTCCTGTTAGGGTCCCGCGCATGAGGCACATCACGACGTTCGCCGGGCTTCCGGTGATGCAGTTCGGACCCGGCGTCGTCGACAAGCTGGACCGGGCCGGGACCCCGCGCAGCGCCGTCGCGTGGCGGATCGAGACGGACTACGAGGACAGCGAGGAGGTGTTCGGCTCCATCCTCGACCGGTGCCTCGACGTCGTCGGCGGCGAGTCCATCCACGCGTTCGTCATCGGCCAGTGGGGCGAGGCCTATGACACCGCGCCGCCCCTGCACCTGCTCATCGCCGCCCGCGCCCGCCTGCCGCACCTGCGGGCGCTGTTCATCGGCGAGATGACCGGCGAGGAGTGCGAGATCTCCTGGATCAACCACACCGACGTGGCGCCGCTGCTCGCCGCGTTCCCGGGGCTGGAGATCCTGCGCATCCGCGGCGCCGACGGGCTGCAGCTGTCGCCGGTGCGGCACATGCGCCTGCGTGAGCTGGCGGTGGAGAGCGGCGGCCTGCCCGCGGCCTTCCTCCGCGGCGTCGTCGACTCGCACCTGCCGGCGCTGACCGACCTGGAGCTGTGGCTCGGCGTCAGCGAGTATGGCGGCGACATCACCGTCGAGGACCTGACGCCGGTCCTCAGCGGCTCGGGCATGCCCCGGCTGCGCCGGCTCGCGCTGCGCAACGCCGAGATCGCCGACCAGGTCGCGGCCGCGCTCGCCGGCGCTCCCGTCGTGCCCCGCCTGGAGGAGCTCGACCTGTCCCTCGGCATCCTCTCCGACCGGGGCGCCGAGGCGCTCCTGCTCGGCCAGCCGCTGACCCACCTGCGACGGCTCGACCTGTCCCACCACTTCATCTCGGCCGAGCTGGCCGACCGGCTCCGGGCCGAGCTGCCCGGCGTCGACGTCGACCTGTCCGACCAGAAGGAGGAGGACGACGGCGAGCGCTACACGGCAGTGTCGGAATGACCGCCATCACCGTCGTCGGCGTTCCCGGCAACCGGCGGGTCGGGCTGTTCCGCGACGCGGCCGTCGCCGCGGGACTCCCCGAGCCCACGGTCGTGAGCTGGCGCGACGTCTGCGCCGGCGCGCGGGTCGACGGCGGCGGGTCGAGCTGGATCCGGCTGGAGTCACCGGGGGAGGACGCCGAGACCGACCGGCTGCTGCGGGGCGCGGCGAGCGAGGCCGCGCACGGCGAGATCGTCGGGCTCGCCGCCTGGCACCGCGGCCTCGTCGCGGCGGCCCGCCAGGTTGAGGCGTGGGGCGTGCCGCTGCTGACCGCGGTCGACGAGCTCGACGTCATGTTCGACAAGCGGCGGTGCCACGCGCTGCTGCGGTCCAGGGGCGTGGCGGTGCCCGAGGCGTTCGCCGCGGTCGGCTACCAGGAGATCCGTGAGCGCGGCTGGCGGCGGGTGTTCGTCAAGCCGCCGCACGGGTCGTCGGCGTCGGGGGTCGTCGCGCTCGGGTTCGGCGGGGCTCGCGAGCGGGGGCGGGTCGTCGCGTACACCTCCGCGGCCCTCGACGGCGGCAAGCTCTACAACCAGCTGCGTGTGCACAGGTATACCGACGAGCGGACCATCGCGGCGATCGTCGACCGGCTCGCCGTCGACGGCCTGCACGTCGAGCGGTGGCTGCCGAAGGCGTCGCACGACGGGCTCGTGTTCGACCTGCGGGTGCTCGTCGTCGCCGGCCGAGTCAGCCACGTCGTCGTGCGCACCGGCAGGTCCCCGATGACCAACCTGCACCTGGGCAACGCCCGCGGCGACCTGCCCGGCGTCCGGGCCGCCGTGGGCGAGGAGCACTGGGCGGCCGCGATGCGCACCTGCGAGGCGGCGGCGGCCTGCTTCCCCGGCAGCCTGCACGTCGGCGTGGACCTGATGTTCGGCCGCGACCACGGCACCCACGCCGTCGCCGAGGTCAACGCGTTCGGCGACCTGCTGCCCGGGCTGCTCGTCGCCGGCCGCGACACGTATGCCGCCGAGCTCGACGCCCTCCTCTCCGGCCGCTTCACCGCCCCGCTGCCGTCTCCAGCGGCAGGCGTGCAGGCGCAGGCCGTCGCTGACCAGCCGCCGCAGTCGGTCGCCCGTGAGCCGTCGCTGCTGGCTGCCCTGCCGCAGGCGGTTGTCGGCACCGTCCGCGCGCCGATCCGGATCGGTGAACCCGCTGTGGTCACGGCACCGCCCGGGATGTTCGCCCGTGGCACGGTTGCCGCGCGCCCTCCGCATGTCGCGGTCGCCGGGCAGGGTGCTCTGGATGGCGCGGTCGTCGGGCCGGGCGTTCCCCGCGTCGTGGTCGCTGGGTCGGGGGTTCCCCGCGTTGTGGTCGTTGGGCCGGGCGTTCCGCGCGTTGTGGTCGCTGGGTCGGGGGTTTCCCGCGTCGCGGTCGGCGGGCAGGGGGCTCCGGGTGGTGGGTCGGCGGCGGGCGCGGCTGCTCGTGGGGGCGTCGCGGAGAGCTGGGCTGTGCGGTGAAGAGGTTTGTCGGCAGCCATGACCTGCTGTTCGTCACGTTGGACACGCTGCGGCACGACGTCGCGGCCGGGCAGTTGCGGGCCGGGCAGACGCCCAACCTGGCGAAGGTGCTTCCCGGTGGGGAGTGGGAGCGGCGGCACACGCCGGCGTCGTTCACGTATGCGGCGCACCACGCGTTCTTCGGCGGGTTCCTGCCGACACCGGAGACGCCGGGGCCGCACGAGCGGCCGTTCGCGGCGCGCTTCCCGGGCAGCACGACGGTCGGCGAGGACACGTGGGAGTTCGACGAGGGCGATGTCGTCACCGGGTTGCGGGCCGCGGGGTACCACACCATCTGCGTCGGCGGCGTGGGCTTCTTCGCGATGACGTCGGCGCAGGGCGGGGTGCTGCCGGGGCTCTTCGACGAGGCGCACTGGACGCGGGACTTCGGGGTCACCAACCCGGGCTGCTTCGAGGCGCAGCTCGAGCGGCTCAAGACGGTGCTGCCCGACGACGGGCCGCTGTTCACGTTCGTCAACGTCGCCGCCATGCACCAGCCCAACCGGCACTACCTGCCCGGCGCCGCCGAGGACACGGTCGCGTCGCACGGGGCGGCCCTGGCGTACGTCGACCGGCACCTGCCGACGTTGTTCGGGCTCGTCACGTCCCGCGGCCGGCCGTGCCGCGTGATCATGTGCAGCGACCACGGCACGGCGTACGGCGAGGACGGGCACACCGGGCACCGCTTCGCGCACGAGGTGGTGTGGACGGTGCCGTACGCCGAGTTCACGCTCGAGCCGGGGGAGTGGTGATGCTCGGATCTCCGTACCAGGGGTACCTGTACGCGTACCCGCACAAGACCGCGTACCGGCCGCTGCGCCCCCGCCCGGCGCTCGCCGACGTGTGGGCGGCGGAGGCGACGGACGCGCTGTTCCTCTACGTCCACGTGCCGTTCTGTGAGATGCGGTGCGGGTTCTGCAACCTGTTCACCAGGGCGCGGCCGCCCGCCGAGCAGGTCACCGCGTACCTCGACCAGCTGGCCCGGCAGGCCGGCCGGGTCGCCGCCGCCGTGCCGGGCGCGCGCTACGCCCGGGCCGCGATCGGCGGCGGGACCCCGACGTACCTGACGGCGGCCGAGCTGAGCCGGCTGTTCGACACCGTCGAGCGGGCCGCCGGCGCGGACCTGCGCGCGGTGCCGACGTCGGTGGAGACGTCGCCCGCCACGGCGACCGCCGACCGGCTCGCGGTCCTCGTCGAGCGCGGCACGACCAGGGTCAGCATCGGCGTGCAGAGCTTCCTCGACGCCGAGGCGCACGCCGCGGGCCGGCCGCAGCATCGCGCCGAGGTCGACCGGGCCCTCGACACGATCCGTGCGGCCGGGGCGGCCGAGCTGAACATCGACCTCATCTACGGCATCCCCGGCCAGACCGCCGCCACCTGGACCGCGTCGCTGCGGACCGCGCTGACGTGGCGGCCCGAGGAGTTGTACCTGTACCCGCTGTACGTGCGGCCGATGACCGGGCTCGGCCGGCGCGCCCCCGGCACGCCCGACCCCGAATGGGACGCGCAGCGGCTCGGGCTGTACCGGCACGCCGTCGACCTGCTCGCCGACGCGGGTTACGAGCAGCAGTCGATGCGCGCGTTCCGGCGGCGGGACGCCGCGCCGATCGGCGATCCCGCCGGTCCCGGGTACTGCTGCCAGGACGACGGCATGGTCGGACTGGGGTGCGGGGCCAGGTCGTACACGACGGGACTGCACTATTCGTTCGACTATGCGGTGAGTGTCCGGCAGGTCCGGGGCATTCTGGACGACTACCTGGCGCGGCCGGCGGAGGACTTCGACGTGGCCGAGGTCGGGTTCGTGCTCGACGGCACCGAGCAGCGCCGCCGCTGGCTGCTCAAGTCGCTGCTGCGGGCGCCGGGGGTGGACCCGGCGGCGTACCGGGCGCGGTTCGGCACCGGCGTCGACGACGACTTCCCGGCGCTGGGCCTGCTCCGCGACAGCGGCCACCTCGACGGACACCGGCTCACGGCCGAGGGGCTCGCGCACTCCGACGCGATCGGGCCCTGGCTCATCTCCGCCGGCGTCCGCGCCGCCATGGCCGGGCACGTGCCGCGATGAAGATCCTGTACCGCGGCCCGCTCGCGAGCTGCAACTACGACTGCCCGTACTGCCCGTTCGCGAAGCGGCACGACCCACCCGAACTGCTGCGCGAGGACCGGGCCGCGCTCGACCGGTTCGTCGGCTGGGTCGAGTCGCACCCCGCCGAGCCGACCGAGGTGCTGTTCACGCCGTGGGGCGAAGGGCTGACGCGGTCCTGGTACCGGGCCGCGCTCGTCCGGCTGTCGCACCTGCCGCACGTCGGGCGGGCCGCGATCCAGACCAACCTCGCTGGGCGGCTCGGCTGGGTCGCCGACGCCGATCGGGACACGCTCGCGCTGTGGTGCACGTACCACCCCGGGCAGACGAGCCTGGAGCGCTTCCTGCGGCAGGTGGCGACGCTGCGCCGGCACGGCATCCGGCACTCCGTCGGCGTCGTCGGCCTGCCCGCGCACCTTCCCGACGCGGAGGCGCTGCGTGCGTCGCTGCCTCCCGAGGTGTACCTGTGGGTCAACGCCGCCGACGGCCACACGTACACGCCGGCGGAGGAGGCCGCGTGGACCGCGATCGACCCGCTGTTCGGCTACAGCGTCAGGCCGCACCGGTCCCGCGGTCTCGCGTGCCGCACCGGCGACGAGGTGATCTCCGTGCTCGGCGACGGCACGGTCCGCCGGTGCCACTTCGTGCCCGAGCCGCTCGGCAACCTGTACGACGACACCTGGCGCCGCACCGCAGCGCCCTGCCCGAAGGAGGAGTGCGACTGTCACATCGGCTACGTGCACCTGCGGAGCCTGCCCCTGTACACCGTGTTCGCCGGCGGGGTGCTGGAGCGCGTCCCCCACGAGCAGCCACTCTGGTCCGTCCCGCACGCCGCCGCCACGGGCAGCGCCTGAGACGCTGCGGCACCAGCGACGAGGGTTGGGCTCGCCGGGTGCCCCGCCGGTCGGGGGAGCTGCCAAGGCGTGGCGATCGGCTGGGTGTCGCTGCCGCGTGCTCGGGACCGGTGGCGCGATCGGATGGTCGGGGCTGTTCGCGTCCTCGGGCCGGGTGCTGCTGGCACAGCGACGCAGTGGCGCTGCACGGATCGAGGCGCCCGGTCGCGGATCGGCTCGCCGACGGCGGCGGGGGGGACTGCCAGTAGGGTCGCTGGTCGCTGGTCGCTGGTCGCTGGTCGCTGGTCGCTGGTGGCCGGGGCGGCTGGTGGAGACGGTGGTCAATGCCGGTGGTTGTGGGAGGCATGTTCGGCGGGGAGGGTGCTGGTCGCTGGTTGGTGGCCGCGGGGAGCCGGAGCGGCTGGCGAAGACGGTGGTCAATGTCTGCCGACGCGGGAGGGACCCCTCGGCGGCGGCGAGTGGTGCGGCCGGCCGGGTGATGGCTGAGGGCGCCGAAGCAGCGGCCAGTCGGTGGGCGATGTCCCCGGACGAGAAGGTGCTGGCCGCCGGGTGATGGCCGAGGGCCGCCCAAGCGGCGGCCCGGTCGGTGGTCGGTGTCCGGAGACGCTGAAGGGGCCGCCGGAGCGGCCCCTCAAGCGGACAGGTCAGGCGTGGGAACGCTTGCGGGCGACGCGCTCGCGGTCCTTCTGGTCGAGCATGACCTTGCGGATGCGGACGGCGGTCGGGGTGACCTCGACGCACTCGTCCTCGCGGCAGAACTCGAGGGCCTGCTCCAGGGTGAGCTTGCGCGGCGGGATGAGCTTCTCCGTCTCGTCGGAGGCAGAGGAGCGCATGTTGGTGAGCTTCTTCTCCTTGGTGATGTTGACGTCCATGTCGTCGGCGCGGGAGTTCTCGCCGACGATCATGCCCTCGTACACCTCGGTGGTGGGCTCGATGAACATGGAGCCGCGCTCCTGCAGGTTCATCATCGCGAAGGGGGTGGCGACGCCGGCCCGGTCGGCGACGAGGGAACCGGTGGCCCGCATGCGCAGCTCGCCGAACCACGGCTCGTACTTCTCGAAGACGTGGTGCAGGATGCCGGTGCCGCGGGTGTCGGTGAGGAACTCGGTCCGGAAGCCGATGAGGCCGCGCGCCGGGACCAGCCACTCCATCCGGATCCAGCCGGTGCCGTGGTTGACCATCTGCTCCATGCGGCCCTTCCGGGTGGCGAGCAGCTGGGTGATCGCGCCGAGATACTCCTCCGGGGCGTCGATCGTGAGGCGCTCGACCGGCTCGTGGACCTTGCCGTCGACCTCACGGGTGACGACCTGCGGCTTGCCGACGGTCAGCTCGTAGCTCTCGCGGCGCATCTGCTCGACGAGGATGGCCAGGGCGAGCTCGCCACGGCCCTGCACCTCCCACGTGTCGGGGCGCTCGGTCGGCAGGATGCGCAGCGACACGTTGCCGACCATCTCCCGGTCGAGGCGGTCCTTGACCAGGCGGGCGGTGACCTTCGTGCCCTTGACCTTGCCGGCGAGGGGCGAGTTGTTGGTGCCGATGGTCATCGAGATCGCCGGCTCGTCGACGGTGATGAGGGGCAGCGCGACCGGGTTCTCCGCGTCGGCGAGGGTCTCGCCGATCATGATCTCGGGGATGCCGGCGAGCGCGATGATGTCGCCCTGCCCGGCCTCCTCGGCGGGCTTGCGCTCCAGGCCCTGGGTCATCAGCAGCTCGGAGATCCGCACGTTCTGCACGGTGCCGTCGGTGCGGATCCAGGCGACGGTCTGACCCTTGCGGATCCTGCCCTCGCGGACCCGGCACAGCGCGAGACGGCCGAGGAACGGCGACGCGTCGAGGTTGGTGACGTGCGCCTGCAGCGGCGCGCCCTCCGTGTAGGAAGGGGCGGGGATCGTGTTGAGCAGCGTCTGGAACAGCGGCTGCAGGTCGTCGCTGTCGGCCGGGACGGTGCCGTCCTCCGGCTGGCTCAGCGAGGCGACGCCGTCGCGGGCGCACGCGTAGACGATCGGGAACTCGATCTGGTGCTCGTCGGCGTCGAGGTCGAGGAAGAGTTCGTACGTCTCGTCGATGACCTCCTTGATCCGGGCGTCGGGACGGTCCACCTTGTTGATCACCAGGATGATCGGCAGGCGTGCCTTCAGCGCCTTGCGCAGCACGAACCGGGTCTGCGGCAGCGGGCCCTCGGAGGCGTCGACGAGCAGGACCACGCCGTCGACCATCGTCAGGCCGCGCTCGACCTCACCGCCGAAGTCGGCGTGGCCGGGGGTGTCGATGATGTTGATCGTGGTCGGGGCTCCGCCGTCGGCAGGGACGTAGCGCACGGCGGTGTTCTTCGCGAGAATGGTGATGCCCTTCTCGCGCTCCAGGTCCATCGAGTCCATCACCCGGTCGACCTGCTCCGCGCGCGCGTGGAACGCGCCGCTCTGCCGCAGCATCGCGTCGACAAGGGTGGTCTTGCCGTGGTCGACGTGAGCGACGATGGCGACGTTGCGGAGGTCTGCGCGGGTCTGCATGGCATCCATTGTTCCAGGCGGCCCGAGCGTGCCGTCACGCACAGTGCGCGATGTGACGTACCGCGCCCGGACTCATCGAAACCGGCCCCCACCGACGTCATAGGGGACAGCGGGCCGGCGCGGTCCGCGATAGCGTGCCAGGACGGGGAGGCATCGATGAGCTACGGCAGCTTCTATGACGACGACACCGCTGAGCAGCGCTGGGGGATCGAGGAGGACGCGCCGCGCCGGCGGCGCCCGGGGATGATCTTCCTGCTGGGCGCGCTCGCCGTGGTCGTCCTGGTCGCGCTCGGCGGGCTCGCGTTCCTCGTCAAGGGCAAGGATCCGAAGCCCACGTCCGCCGCCGGCTCGCGGCCGTCACAGGTGGAGGCCGCGCCGAGCGTCGAGGCGAGCGACGTGGTCGTGGTGGCGACGTCGGCGCCGCCGCCGCCGCCGAGCCCCACCCCGTCCGCGACGCCCTCGAAGGTCCCGACGAAGAAGTCGATCGCGCCGCCGAAGCAGACCGCGCTGCCGCCCCCGCCGCCGAAGGTCAGCACGAAGCCTGGCTGTCAGCCCACGTACAAGGGCACCCAGCTGCCGAAGTCGAGCGTCCGCGAGTATCTGGACGCGGCGTCCACGAAGCAGTTCTGGGGCAGCAACACCCCCGCCGAGGTGCAGGCCATCAGGGTCCCGAAGCGGCTGCTGTACGGGGTTGCCGACCAGGAGAGCGGCTGGCAGTCCAACATCTACGCCTGTGACGGGGGCGTTGGGGTCATGCAGGTCATGCCCAACACCGAGACCTGGATGAACCAGCGCTTCGGCACCAGCTGGAAGATCGACACCCCGAAGGACAACGTGATGCTCGGCGGGCAGTACCTGGCCTGGGCGATCCGCTACTTCGGCGAGCAGCTCGGCACGTTCGACATCATGGGCACCGACCCGACGCTGCTCAACGCGGTCGTGTCCGCCTACAACAACGGCGCCGGCGCGGTCGACCTCACCAAGGGTGACGCCGGGATCACCAACTGGAACTACGTCAACAACGTCAAGGCGCTCATGGGCCGCTGCTGCAACGACTACTAACGTAGGGCGGCATGAGGCTCGACCCCGTAGGCCGACTGCTGAAGTTACCGCCCGCGCTGACCGGGCGCGTCCGCGTCACCAAGGGCATCCCCGTCCGGATGCGCGACGGTGCGATCCTGCGCGCCGACCACTACGGCCCGGCCCTCGACGCCGCGCTGCCCACGGTGCTGGTGCGCACGCCCTACGGCCGCGGCGCGCCCACCAGCGTGCTGTGCCGGGCCGTCGCCCAGCGCGGCTTCAACGTGCTGATCCAGTCGTGCCGGGGCACGTCGGACTCCGGCGGCACGTTCGAGCCGCTGCTGCAGGAGCGCGAGGACGGCCTCGACACCCTCGACTGGTTGCGGTTGCAGCGTTGGTACGACGGCCGCCTCCTCACCTACGGCCCCAGCTACGTCGGTTTCGTGCAGTGGGCGCTCGCGGCCGAGGCGGGCGACGAGCTCAAGGCGATGGCCACGATCGTCACCGCCTCCGACTTCGGCCCGCCGACCTACGCCGGCGGCGCCTTCTCCCTCGACACCGTGCTCACCTGGTCGGCGATCCTCGACGCGCAGCGCGGCACCCGGCTGGACAACGCCGTCGACCTGCTGCGCGGCCAGCCGAGACTGCAGCGCGGCCTCGCCCGCGTGCCGCTCGCCGAGGCGGACCGCATCACGACCGGCGCCGAGGTCGAGTTCTTCCAGCGGTGGCTCGCCGAGGCCGACCCCACCTCCCCCTACTGGACCCAGCGCGGCCACGCCCACACCCTGCCGAAGGTCACCGCGCCGGTCCTGATGATAGGCGGCTGGTACGACATCTTCCTGCCATGGCAACTGGCCGACTACACCGCGTTACGGGCGGCGGGCCTCCGCCCGCACCTCACCGTCGGCCCGTGGCACCACGGCAGCGCCGGGCTCTTCCAGCACTCCGCGGCCGAGGCCGTCGCCTGGTTCCGCGCGCACACCGGCGGCCCCGAGAGCATCCGCGACCAGCCCGTCCGGGTCCACGTCGGCGGCACCGACACGTGGCGGGAGCTGCCGGAATGGCCACCCGTGGACGGTGCGGCGCGCCGGTTGCACCTGTGCCGCGACGGCGGCCTGAGCGCCACCGCCGCGCCGGACGGCGAGCGGCTGGAAGGGTTCACGTACGACCCGAAGGACCCGACGCCGGCGCTCGGCGGTCCGCGGCTCATCGGCAAGATCTCCGGCCGGCGCGACAACCACCCGCTCGAGGCGCGCCCGGACGTGCTGACGTTCACGTCCGAGCCCCTTGAGGAGCCCCTGGAGGTGGTCGGCCCGATCGCCGCGGAGATCACCGTCCGGGCGGCCTGCGTCCGGCAGGACGGCACGCCGTTCACCGACCGCGACCTCGTGCCGCACTTCGACGTGTTCGTCCGGCTGTGCGAGGTGGACGAGCAGGACCGCTCGTGGAACATCTGTGATGGGCTCGCCCGCGCCGCCGGCGGCGGCGGGGTCGAGGTGCGGGTGGAGCTGTGGCCGACCGCGTACCGGTTCGCGGCGGGGCGCCGCATCCGGGTCCAGGTCAGCGGCGGGGCGCACCCGCGCTTCTCGCGCAACCCGGGCACGGGCGCGCCGCTCGGTCATGAGCTGGAGCTGCGCGCCGTCCGGCAGGAGATCCTGGCCCCGTCGTCGATCATCCTGCCGGTGCCGGGGCCTCAGTCCTGAAACGTGGAGGGGCCGACGTCGGTGTAGGTGCCGGAGTCGGCGTCCCACTCGAACTGCCGCCCCTCGGAACCCGCGCTGACGACCTTGCCGAACGCCGGGTAGCGCTCGACGAGCCACTCCAGGTCGGGCATGAGCAGCTCACCCGCGTCGGCGAGCTGCTCGTCGGTCTCGTCGCCGACCAGCAGGTTCCACCCGCTGGCCTTCCGCCCGTCGGGCGCGGCCGGCAGGGTCGCGTCCTCGGGGTCGTGGTACACGTACCCGGGGAGGAGCGACTCGTCCTCCACCAACCGCCGCGACGCGAACGCGATCAAGTAGCTCATGCGCTCAAGTATCCCCACGCTCCACGGTGACCTCGGCGGTGGGGATGCCCCGCGCGGCCGCCGCCCGCTGCGCCTCCACCTCGATCGCGGCCCGCACCGGCGCCCGCAGCGGCCCCCACGCCGACACCGTCACCGCCAGCCGCTTCCCCGCGGCCTTCGCCCGCCACGACCCCGCGAGGTCCCCGTCGACCAGCAGCGCGCCGGGGTTGCCGAGCACCCGCCAGACCTCCCTCTCCCGTTCCTTCTGCGGCGTCAGCACGCCGCGGTCCCGCGCCTGCAGGAACGGATCGGACGCCGGCAGCAGCCGCACCCCGTGCACCGGCCCGGCGGCCAGCAGGTCCGCCAGGCACTCCTCGGGGATCCACGCCTTGCGCCCGTCGACGCTCACCTCGGCCAGGCCACCCGGCCACGCCGGCTTGATCGCCGTGACGGTCGTGCCGAGGTACTTCGCGACGTCGCTCGGCGTCGCGGGTCCGAGCAGCCGCAGGTACGCGTGGATCAGCCCCGACGGGTTGCCCGCCCCCTCCGGCACGGGCGGCGGGTCGTCGAGCGGCAGCAGCACGCTGTTGGCCGCCGCCTCGTCGAGCTGCACCCCACCCGCGAGCCCCGCCTGCTGGAACACCGATCCGGCGATGTGCGTCGCCTTGCACGGCCCGCAGTAGTACGTCAATTCCGCCGGGACGAGGTCGCTGACGCCCCGGCTCGCGTCACCCTTCGACGTCGGCCCCTTGACCACCGCCGCGAACGCCTCGGCCGTCGCCCGGAACGCCCCGATCCCCAGCTTGCCGCCGTCGGGGATCTGCTTGCCGCCGAACCTGGCCTCCGCGTCGGCGTCGCTCACCGGCCACAGCGCCGCGACCAGCCCCGGCAGGTCCGCCCGCCGGTGCAGGTGCCGCGCGCCCCGGGTCGACCACACCATCGCGAGGTCCCCGTCGAACCTGCTCGTCCGGGCGGCGAGGGCCTGCCGCGCCGTCCCGGCCGGCACGTTGGGCACCCCGAGGTCGAGCACCGCCAGGTCACCCGGGTCGGCGTCGACCCGCTCGTGCAGCTGGTTGGCGACGGTCCGGTACGCGAGCACCTTCGCCCGCCCCACGCTCGGCATCGCCCCATTCTCGTGTCCCACAGCTCACCCCGCATCCCAACCCGAGGGCGCCCGTGCCTGGCGCCCGGCGGCCTTGCGCACGGGCCCGGGCCCGGCGGACGATTGTCGGTATGACCAGCGACACGGCGGACGACGGCGCGGCCAGGATCACGTTCAGCGATCCGGAGCTGGCCTTCCTGCGGCATGCCAGGTTCGGCGAGCTGCCCGCCCGCGTCCGCCCCAGCGACACGGTCGAGCTCGTCGAGACCGACCCGAAGCGCGACTGGCCGGACCTCGGCCCGAGCCGCGCGCAGGTCGAGGCGCACCACGGCGGCGGCTGACCCCGGCCGGCCCGCGCCGATCAGGTCTCGACCAGCGGCTGGTACTCCTGCTCGGTGAGCCCGAACGTCCAGGCCACCCCCTCCCGAGGGGTGCGGGTGG
The DNA here is from genome assembly GCF_040674675.1 of Dactylosporangium sp. NPDC049742. Taxonomy (NCBI): domain Bacteria; kingdom Bacillati; phylum Actinomycetota; class Actinomycetes; order Micromonosporales; family Micromonosporaceae; genus Dactylosporangium; species Dactylosporangium sp. NPDC049742. The sequence continues at coordinate 92,418 of NZ_JBFANF010000010.1, forward strand.
TCGGCGGGACGCGCAGCCAGTAGATGCGGCTGGTGCCGTCGGGCTCGGGGGTGCTGTTGATGACCTCCACCATCGTGAGCGGCTCGTCGTCGGCGAAGCGCAGCTGCCACAGGACGCCGCACGCGTCGGAGCCGAGCCGCCGCGCGCCCGCTTCCCGCAGATAGCGCTCATAGCCGAAGTGCTCGAGCATGACGCGCCGCAGCTCGGCGTTGCGCTCCGCGGCGATCTCGGCGTGGGTCAGGCGGGCGAGCCGGTGCACGAGCTCCGAGGGGATCGGCATGCCGCGCCACGCGTGCAGCGCGAACCCGTCGCCGTAGCGCAGCGCGGGCGTGTCGGCGGCGTGCAACCGGCCCACGTTGTCGCGGTGCAGCTCGACGGGCCGGTCGGTCAGGATGGCGACGTTGGCATACGGCCACCACCACCCGGCGGACCGCGCCACCCCCGCCAGCCCCGCGAGCCGCTGCGCGGCACGCAGCACCGCGGTGTCGGCCCTGCCCCCGTCGGCCCGCGCGCCGTCGACCCGCTGGGCGTCGATCTCGAAGCCCCCGGACGAGTGTGCGGCTCCCGCGCCGTCGGCCTGAGCGCCTCCGGCCCACTCGCCGCCCCGGAGGCCGTCGCCCTGAGCGTTGCCGGCCGCTGGGCCGTCCCGGAGGTCGTCGCCCTGAGCGTCCTCGGCCCATCCGCCGCCCCGGACTTCTCCGGACCGGCCGCCGCCGCGCGGGCTGTCGGCCCGGAGCCCACCGCCCCGCGAACTGCCGGCCCACCCGCCGGGAGCGCCGCCGCGCAGGGAACCACCCTGCCTGGAGCCCCCACCCCGTGAACTGCCGCCCCACCCTCCGCCCCGGGAGCCGTCACCCAAGGACGCGCCGGACGCGGAGCCCTGAGCGCCGTCACCCAACGACGCGCCGGACGCGGAGCCCTGAGCGCCATCGCCCGGGGAAGCGCCGGACGCGGCGTCCCGGCCGTCGGAGCCGGCGCGCACGGAAGCGCCCGCGCCCGAACCGCCGTCGCGCGGCAGAGGCAGGGACAGCGTGTCGGCGCGGGAGGCGGCGGCGTCGAAGGCGGCGAGCCAGCCCGCGTCGTGCTGGCCGGAGACGGCGTCGAGGAGGACGGTGCGGGCGTGGGCGGGAAGCTCGTTGCGCAGGTGGGTGCGCAGCGGGGCGGCGACGCGGTCGTTGACCATGCGCCAAACGTCGGCGCCGCAGGCGGCCCACAGGCGGGCCCAGCCGTCGGGGCCGAGCGACCCGTGGACCTCGGCACGCGCGGCGGCCCACGGGGTGGTGCGGACGGCGGCGCGGACCGAGACGCCGGCCGTGCCCGGGACGGGTGGGCAGCCCTGGGCGCGCAGCTCCTCGGCCACGAGCACGTCGTCGTCGCTGAACGAGGCCGCGGTCCCCACGCCCAGGCGGGTGGTGGGCAGGGCGAGCCCGGCCCGGGCGGCGCGGCGGGCGGCGGTGGTCATGGGTCGCGGGGCGGCGGCCGGGCCCGGCAGGTCGCGGCGGCCGGTGAGCAGGGCGGCCGCCCTGGCGCCCGCGGCCGGTGAGGCGAACCACACGATGTGCGCGGGCTCGGGCAGGCCGGCCGAGCGGTAGGCCAGGCGGACCGCCTCGGCGGCGGCCTCGCGGTCGGCGGGCGCGGTCGACAGGCCCGCGGCGAGCCACTTCGCCGCGTTGGCGCCGAGCGCCGCGGCGCTGGTCTCCGAGGTGAGCGGGGTCGTGGTCATCAGTCGGCCACCGGACGCCACGAGCCGGGCACGTATTCGCGCTGGCGGATGATCCGGTACGCCCCGGCGGGGATCGTGATCGAGCCGTGCTCCTCGTGGACGACCCTCGCCTTGGACACGACCTTGACGAAGAGCCGGTCGATGTCGTCGCGGTCGGCGAGCAGCAGCGTGTCGGGCCCGACGATCACGTGGGCGTGGCCGGTCGCCTCGCCACGGGCCAGGATCATGCGGCCGGAGCGGTCGCGCGGGGCGGGCACCGCGGTCGCGGGCACCTCACCAGCGGCAATGGGCATGAGCAGGACGTCACCTTGTCGATACACGGCCGTACCTCCAAGAAAAAGGCCGAACAAACAGACAGCGCCGAACCAGTCGAACAAGCGCACGATAGCGCCGGGGTACGACACTTTTTCACGCCCGCCGAAGGCCGGGGACCCATGGACCTCGGTCAAGCTCAATACCGGCACTTGTGCGACCAGCGCGCAACTCGACAAAAAGGAATAACGACTTGAAACCCTCGAACAGGGTCGCGTAATCCCTGAAAAGCAGCGACCATGAAGACCTCCTGGGGCAAGAGGGGTGCATCATGCAGTCGACGCTGGCGGTCCTGTGCCCGTTCGCACCGCGCCTCTCGCCGCACGCCGACCTCGTCCAGCGCTGGTCGCTGCACTGGGCCACCCGGCACGGCCTGCTCGACCGCCCGGGCGCCCGGGCCGCGTTCGCCAGGGCGAGGTTCGCCAACCTGATGGCCCGCACCTACCCCGACGCCGCACCCGCCGACCTGCAGCTCGCCACCGCCTGGCTGATCAGCGTCTTCGCCCTCGACGACCGCCTCGAGCGGGCCGGCGACCCGGCGGCGACCAGGCGCCTCGTCGACGAGGTCAAGCAGCTGCTGGACGACGACGGCGAGGACCCGAAGGGCCACCTCAGAGCCGTCGCCGAGGTGTGGCGGCGCACCGGGCAGCGCGTCGGACCGGCCTGGCGGGAGCGGTTCGTCGCCCACGTCGGCGACTATCTGGAGGCCACCGTCTGGGAGGCCGGCAACCGCGCCGCCAACCGTCCGCCGCCCGTCGCCGAGTACCGCACCATGCGCTTCCGCACCGCGGCCATCGACATGTTCTTCGACCTCATCGAGCCCATGCACGGCGTCGAGCTGTCCCCGGGGGTGTTCGAGGACGCGGACTTCGCCGTGATGCGCCGCTCCGCCGGGATGATCACCGCGATCTTCAACGACCTCGTGTCGTGGCCGAAGGAGGAGGCCGCCGGCGACCACCACAACATCGTGCTCGCCCTGCGGCACGAGCGCCGGCTGCCGGTGGAGGCGGCGGTCCGCGTGGCGGTCGCCGAGCACGACGCCCTGGTGGAGGAGTTCGTCGCGGCCCGCGAGCGGTTCCAGGCCGGGCCGCTCGCCGGCGACTTCGCGGTCGCGGCCGTCGCCGGCGACTTCGCGCACTGGATCCGCGGCAACGTCGACTGGTCGATGGAGTCGGGGCGGTACACGCCCTCGGAGAGCACGACCCCGGCGGAGACGCGGGTCCCCGCGCAGCGCCGACCCGTCGAGTAAAGCGCTTCCGGCTGTCGATGCGTCGCTGGTACCGTCGGCGCAACAGCTTCTTGGAGGATGCCATGCCTGCCCGGGACACGGTCCCGGGTCGCCGGTGAACCACGGACCCGTCGCGGTCCGATGGTCTGCCGAGGTGTGCCCGGGCGACGCAGAGACCCCGATCGTGCACATCCAAGAGGAGATCCTCAGTTGTCCCAGCACGTCCAGTCCGCGTGGTACGCGGACTTCTTCACCGAGCTCCCGAACGAGTTCTGGCGCCGCGTCGCCGGACCCGAGATGACCGCCGCCGACGTCGACTTCATCGAGACGAGGATCGAACCCGGGGCACGGGTGCTCGACGTGCCCTGCGGCAGCGGCCGGCACAGCCTCGCCCTCGCCGCCCGCGGCCACCGCGTCACCGGCGTGGACATCTCCGAAGAGGCCATCGCGCATGCCGTACAGGCGAAGAACGGCCTGGAGGTCGAGTTCAGGGTCGCCGAGATGCGGGACATCCCGCGGACCGGCGAGTTCGACGCCGTGCTGTGCCTCGGCAACAGCTTCGGCTACCTGGAGCCGGCCGAGCTGCCCGAGTTCGTGGCGGCGGCGGCCGCGGCGCTGCGCCCCGGCGGCTGGTTCGTCGTCGACTTCAGCGCGGCGGCGGAGTCGGTCCTGCCCGGCTTCACCAGGGCGGACCGGGTGATGCGCACCGGCGACATCACCGTCGGGACGAGCACCGACTACGACGTGGCCGCGAGCCGGATGCTCAGCACGTACACGTTCACGCGCGGCGAGGAGCGGCTCACCGCGACCGCCGTGCACCACGTCTACACCAGCGGGCACCTCGGCGAGCTGCTGCGCGCCGGCGGGTTCGCGGACGTTGAGCTGTTCGGCGGGCCGGACGGCGCACCGTACACCCTGGGCAGCGGCCGGCTGCTCAGCACGGCGCGACGGCGGTAGCCCGGCACACAGCACGCCGGCCGGTCAGCGCGAACGCTGGCCGGCCGGCTTTTCCGGTGCGGTGGAGAGTGGAGCTCAAATGGCGTGCCGGGAGTCGTCGGCGTCCGGCATGCGCGTGACGTCGGTGCTCTGCGTGAGGTCGGGCGCGGCCTGGACCGCGTCACCGTGCAGCCACGAACCGGGTTTCGGCGTGGCGGGAGTCGCGGAGGGGGAGGCCACGTCGCCACGCCAGGCCCCGGTCTCCGTGCCCCGGTGCTCGATGAACTCGCGGAAGTTCGCCATGTCGGACTTGATCACCCGGTCCACGATGCCGACCTTGTCCGCGACGTTCTCGACGAAGCCCTCCGGGTCGATGTCGAGCTGCGCGGTCACCCTGCTGTGCGTGTCGTCGAGCCGGTGGAACGTCACCACACCGGCGTGCCTGGGGCCTTCGGTCGACGTCCAGGCGACCCGTTCGTCCGGGTGCTGCTCGGTGATGCGGGCGTCGAACTCACGCCGTACACCGCCGAACTCCACCACCCAGTGCAGCCTGGTGTCGTCGAGCTGGCGGATCTCCCGCACGCTGTGCATGAACGCCGGGAACTCCTCGAACTGGGTCCACTGGTTGTAAGCGGTCCGGACGGGCACGGCCACGTCGACGCTCTCCACAACCTGACTCATGTGTGCTCCCTTACTCTCGGTGCTCACTCTCAGCTACCCCCGTAGGGTGAGGGCAAACGCGCACAGGTTGTCCGACCGGCCCGCCCATCGCGCTGGCTGAATGGGTGATCGTGGAGCACTTCGCCTACGGCGCCATCACGCCCGCGCTCGCCCTCGTCCTGTCATTCCTCGGATGCCTGCTCGGCACGTTCATCGCCGCCCGGTCCAGGGCGTCCAGCGGCGGCAGCAGGGCCCGGTGGCTGACACTGTCGGCCGTCGGCGTCGGGGGAGCGGGCAGCTGGGTGCCGCACTTCATGGCGCTGCTCGGCACCGACGTGCCCGACTCCGTGGTCCGCTACGACGTGCCGATCACGGCGCTCGGTTTCGGCATCGCGGTGGTGGTGTACTGCCTGGGCCTGTACATCGTCGGCTTCGGCCGGCCGTCGCTGTGGAAGGTGCTGCCGGCCGGGATCGTCACCGGCGCCGGCATCGCCGCGGCGTACAGCACCGCGCCGCTGGCGATGCGCGTCGCCGGGACCGTCGGCTACGACCCGGCGACCGCCATCGCCGCCCTCGTCGCGGCGGTCGTCGGGGCGACGGTGTCCCTGTGGTGCGTGTCGACGGTCCGCGGCAACAGGGCGCTCGGCGTCGCCGCGGCGATCATGGCCGTGGCGGCCTGCAGCACGCACTACGCGGTGATGACCGCGGTCCGGGTCGACGCCGTGCCGTCGAGCGGGTCCGTCAGCGGTGCGAGCCCGCTGGCCCTGCTCACGCCGGTCTGCGTGGCCGCCTGCGTGCTGCTGAGCGTCCTGGCGTACGCGACGGTCGGCTTCTCCGTGCGGCAGAACACCGAGTCCGAGGAGGAGCTGCTGCGGCGGGCCCGCGACATGTACTCGATCGCGACGCTGCACCGCGCGGCGGCGGCCCGGCACGAGGAAAGGGACCGGGGCAAGGCCGCCCCGGTCCCTCAGTGATCTCGTTGCCTACTTGAGCGCGGCCGCCGGGTCCGCGGCCACCTGCGAGAGCCGCTCCGGGGTCACCGCGCCGGCCAGGACCCGGCCGTCGTCGGTGATCAGCACGCTGAACAGCTTGCTGTTGAACGTCCGGCCGCCGTTGCCCAGCGGGAGCTGGTTGATGGCGTCCTGCACCTTCTTCTCCTCGGCGGGGTCCGTCGACGCCTGGCCCGGCTGCGAGGTCCGCACGACGAAGACCGAGGTCCAGCCGGTGCCGATGACGGTGCTCTTGGGCTGCTCACCGTTCTGCTGGCCGTTGTGCTCCGGCTGCTTGCCGGCGCCCTCGGCCTTGCCCGGGTCCGCCTCCTCGACCTTGGTGCCGGCCGGCGGGTTGAACACGAACTGCGCGTCGTCGGGCCGGGCGAAGCTCACCTGCGTGAACGCCACCTCGAACGCCGGGTTGGAATCGCCCTTGGCGAGCACCTGCACCCGCAGCGGCAGCTTCTCCTGCGCGTCGATGGCCAGGCGGACCTGACCGATCATCGACGCCGTGTCACGCGGGCGCAGGATCAGCTCGTACGCGTCCCGGCCGGCGATCTTCGCGGAGTTGCCGATCGAGACCTGCGTGGTCGGGTCGATCGCCTTGAGGGCGAGGTCGGCCGCTTCCTGAGGACTCTTCGGCAGCTCGCTCGGGACCGGAGCCTTCTGCGTCGGGTCCGCCTCGGCGCCGTTCTTCTTGTAGTGCTGCGCCGTCGCGGACTTGCTGTTCCAGGTCCAGGTGTCGGAGCCGTTGTGGATGATGTCGCTCTGCCCCTGCGTGCCGAGCAGCGACAGCCGGGCCTTGTCAGGTCCCGAGTACCACACGCGCAGGGTGTGCTTGCCCGACACGAGCGACGTGAGCTCCGAGCTCTGCGCGCCCAGCAGCGACGGCAGGGCCGGCAGGCCCAGGTCGGCGCGCTCGACGACGGTGCCGGACAGGCCGTCCAGCTGCGCGGTCTGCAGATCGACCAGCAGCTGTGCGGCGGTGCGCGGCGGCAGGTTCGGCTCGGCGGCGACGGCGAGGGTCTTTGCGGCCACGCCGGCACCCACCACGGCGACCGCGGCGACCGCGGGCACCGCCCACCGTAGGACAGGTCGTGACGTGAACTTCGACATTGGGTACACCTCCTGCCGACCATGTTGCGCGGGGTCGGCTGTGACATCGCTGAGACCGCCTGTGCGTTCCCACAGCACAGCGTGCCACGCTGGTGCACGTGAGGCTGCTGGTGGTCGAGGATGAGATCCGCATGGCGGGGGCGCTGCAGCGCGGCCTGCAGGCGGAAGGGTTCGCCGTGGACGTCGCCGGGGACGGGCCGACCGGCCTTGAGCTGGCCAGACACGGCGGCTACGACGCGGTGATCCTGGACATCATGCTGCCCGGCCTGTCCGGGTACCGGGTGGTATCCGCGCTGCGCGCCGAGAAGAACTGGGTGCCGGTGCTCATGCTGTCCGCGAAGGACGGCGAGTACGACCAGGCCGACGGCCTCGACTGCGGCGCCGACGACTACCTGACCAAGCCGTTCTCGTACGTGGTGCTGGTCGCCCGCCTCCGCGCGCTGCTGCGCCGCGGCGCGCCGGAGCGGCCGAGCGTCCTGACGGTCGGCGAGCTGACCCTCGATCCGGCGCGGCGGCGGGTCACCAGCGGCGGCGAGGAGATCGTGCTGACGGCGCGGGAGTATGCGCTGCTGGAGTACCTGATGCGCCGCCCCGGGCAGGTGGTGTCGAAGACCGAGCTGCTCGATCACGTGTGGGACGCCAGCATCGACACCGCGCCCAACGCCGTCGAGGTCTACGTCGGCTACCTGCGGCGCAAGCTGGGTCGCGACGCCCTCGAGACGGTCCGTGGCGCCGGATACCGGCTCAGGTCAGCATGATCTGGTGGTCGCGTCTGTCGCTTCGAGGCCGGCTGGTCCTCCTCGGTACGAGCGGGCTGGTCGTCGGGCTCGCGATCGCCGGCGTGGCGATGGCGACCGCGATGACGTACAGCTTCCGGGGCACGCTGGACCGTTCCGCCGACACCACGATCGCTGAGATCTCCGCCATGCTGGAGGAGGGTTCGACGCTGCCGTCGCCCCTGCCCGCCCCGGCGGGGCAGGTCGTGCAGGTGCTCGACGCCCAGCACCGGGTCGTCGCCGGCGACCGGAACGCGGACCTGCTCGTACCGTTGCTGCATCGCGACGAGATCGACAAGGCCCTGCACGAGCGGATCACCGTGTCCGGCGACCGGGCGCTGCAACCCGACCAGTTGCGGGTCACCGTGCGGCAGGTCGAGGACGGCCGGATCGTCGTGGTCGCGGTGCCGCTGGGCGACTACAACCGCAGCCTCGAACTGCTCAAGACGTCGTTGTGGGTGACGTACCCGGCGCTGGTCACCATCCTCGTCGCGATCGCCTGGAAGGTCGTCGGGCAGGCGCTGGCGCCCGTCGACCGGCTCAGCGCGTCCGCCGAGCGGATCACCGGCGCGGCGACCGACGAGCGGCTGCCGGTGCCGCCGTCCAGCGACGAGATCCAACGCCTCGCGGTGACGCTCAACCACATGCTGGACCGGCTCGCGACGACCCGGGCCAGACAGCGGTCCTTCATCGCGGACGCGGCGCACGAGCTGCGCAGCCCGCTGGCGAGCATGCGCATCCAGGTCGAGGTGGCACAGCAGCTCGGTGACTGGCAGACCGTCGGCGACGACCTGCTGACCGACCTGGACCGCCTGTCCCGGCTGGTCGACGACCTGCTCCTGCTGGCCAGGGCGGACGAGCGCGACGGGCGGCGGGTGGCGCGGGAACCGGTCGAGATGCAGAGCATCCTGAGGACCCTCGCCAAGCGGTACACCGGCGTCGACGTCGAACCGTCGGACGAGTCGCTGTGGGTGGAGGGCGAGCAGGACGCGCTCATCAGGGTGGTGCTCAACCTCGCCGACAACGCGGTCCGGCACGCCCGCAACAAGGTGGTGCTGCAGGCGGAGTCCGACGGCCAGGAGGTCGTTGTCACTGTCACCGACGACGGGGAGGGCATCCCCGGGCCGCTGCGCGAGCGGGTCTTCGACCGCTTCACCCGCCTCGACGACGGCCGGGCCCGCGACGCCGGCGGCACCGGCCTCGGCCTGGCGATCGTCCGTGAGCTGGTCCGGCGGCACGGCGGCACGGTGCGGCTGCTGGACGCGCGGCCGGGGGTGCGGGCCGAGGTCCGGCTGCCCCGGTTTGTTGACAGTGTCATGTGACAGTGTCATGCTTGGTGGGTGACCGCGACAGGATGGACGCTTGACGAGCTGACGGCACGTGTTGCCGCCGCGCTCGAGGGCACCGCCTATGCGGGCGCACCCAACGGTCGGGTGCGCGACGTTCCCGACGCCCGTGCCATCAGGTGGTATGCGACGATCGGCCTCGTCGACCGCCCGACCATGCGGGGCCGCACCGCGCTCTACGGTCCGCGACACCTTGCGCAGCTGGTGGCGATCAAACGCCGCCAGTCGGAAGGCAGGCGGATCGCCGACATTCAGATCGAGCTCGCCGAGGCACCCGACGCTGTCCTGTGGGAGATCGCCGACCTGCCGAAGCACGAACAACCCAGGACACGGTTCTGGGCCGAGCCGCCCGCACCGCACACACCGCCACCGGCGCCGCCGCCCGCACTGCTCAGCGGGGTGCCGCTGGGCGGTGACGTGACGCTGCTGCTGCCCGGCACACCTGGACCCGACGACGTGGCCGCCATCCAGACGGCCGCCAAACCGCTGCTGGAGCTGCTGGCAGCGCTGGGCCTGGCCAACGGACTGACGCGTGATACGAGTGCCGAGCTAGGGAGTGGGCAATGAGAGTCGCCACGATGACCGAGGCGGAGGCCCAGCGGGTCGCCGCCCCGAAGGATGACGCCGGTCTCGGCGCGCTGCGCACCGAGCGGGGCAACCTGCCGCTCGACCGGATCGACGTGCGCACGGCCATCACCGGCCTGGTCGCGCGCATCGACCTCACCCAGGAGTTCGTCAACGTCCACGACGTGCCCCTCGAGGCCACCTATGTCTTCCCGCTGCCCGACCGGGCGGCCGTGACCCGCATGGCGATGACTGCCGACGGGCGGGTCGTCGAGGCGGAGCTGCAGGAGCGCGGCGCCGCCCGCGAGACCTACGACCGCGCCGTCGCCGCAGGCCAGCGCGCCTCGATCGCCGAGGAGGAGCGGCCCGACGTGTTCACCATGCGCGTCGGCAACATCCTGCCCGGCGAGCGGGTCAGCGTGTCACTGTCACTGGCGGGCCCGCTGGCGTTCGAGGACGGCGAGGCCACGTTCCGGTTCCCGCTGGTCGTCGCCCCGCGCTACATCCCTGGCGGCGCCCTCGACGGTGACAGTGTCGGCGCCGGGCACGCCCTGGACACCGACGCCGTGCCCGACGCGTCCCGCATCACGCCGCCGGTCCTGCTGCCCGGCTTCCCCAACCCGCTGCGCCTGAGCATCGACGTCGACATCGACCCGGCCGGGCTGCCGCTCGGCGAGGTCCGTTCCAGCCTGCACGCCGTGCAGCAGACCGAGCGCACCGTGTCGGTGCGCCCCGGCGAGCGGGCCGACCGTGACTTCGTGCTCCGGCTGGCCTATGGCGCCGGCGAGGCCGGGCTCGCGGTGGTCCCCGACGCCGAGGGCGGCGAAGGCACCTACCGGTTGACGGTGCTGCCGCCGGAGTCGCAGGCGCCGCCGAAGGCCAAGGACGTGGTGCTGCTGCTGGACCGCTCCGGCAGCATGGGCGGCTGGAAGATGGTCGCCGCGCGCCGCGCCGCCGCCCGCATCGTCGACACCCTCACCGCCACCGACCGCTTCGCCGTGCTGTCCTTCGACGACCGGGTGGAGACGCCCGACTCGTTGCCGTCCGGCCTGTCCGACGGCACCGACCGGCACCGCTTCCGGGCCGTCGAGCACCTGTCCCGGGTCGACGCCCGCGGCGGCACCGAGCTGCTCCAGCCGCTCATCGACGGGTTGAAGCTGCTCGACGCCGCGACAGGCGACCGTGACCGGGTGCTCGTCCTGGTCACCGACGGCCAGGTCGGCAACGAGGACCAGATCCTGCGGACCGTCGCGGGCGCGCTGCGCGGGGTGCGGGTGCACACCGTCGGCATCGACCAGGCCGTCAACGCCGGGTTCCTCGGCCGCCTCGCGATCGCCGGCGGCGGCCGCTGCGAGCTCGTCGAGAGCGAGGACCGGCTCGACGAGGCCATGGATCGCATCCACCGGCGGATCGGCGCGCCCGTCGTCAGCGGCGTCACCGTCACCGCCGAGGGGCTCGACCTCGTCGACGGCACCCAGACGCCGGCCCGGCTGCCCGACGTGTTCCCCGGCGTGCCGTTCGTGGTCACCGGGCGGTATCGCGGCCCGGCCGGCGGCACCCTCACCGTCGCCGGCACCATGCGCGACGGCACCCCCTGGTCGACCACCGTCACCGCCACCGAGCACGACAACCCGGCGCTCACCGCGATCTGGGCCCGCGCGCTGCTGCGCGACCTGGAGGACGCCTATGTCGCCGGGCCCGGCGCCCGCTGGGCCGCCACCAGCGACGACAACCAGCTCGAGCAGCGGATCACCGCGGTGTCGCTGCGCTTCGGGGTGCTGTGCCGGTTCACCGCGTATGTCGCGGTCGACAAGCGGGTCGTCACCGACGGCGCCGAGCCGCGTCAGGTGGTGCAGCCCGTCGAGTCGCCGGCCGGCTGGGAGCTGCCGACGGCGGTGCCCCCGCCGCCGCTGCACCCGACGTCGATGTCGTATGCCTCGGCCGCGTCGAACCTGACCCGGACCGGCGCGATGCCCGCACCCGCACCGGGCGGGCCGCCGCCGATGCCGCCGATGGCGCCGCCGCCGGCTCCGGGCGGCGCCGTGCAGCGCAAGTCGGCGAGTGGCGGCGGCAGCGTGTTCGCCCGTCCCGCCGGTGGCGTGGCGCGGGCGCTGCGCGGCCGGGGCTCGGTCCGTCCGCAGGCGCCGGCCTCGGCGCAGCCCGCGGCCCAGCCGTCGGTCGAGGCGGAGCGCCAGCGCGCCGACTCGGCGGAGCTGCGCGAGCTCGCCGCCGAGGAGGCCCGCCGCCTGCGCGCCGCCGCCGACCGCCCCGACTTCGAGCGCCGCGAGCTGCTCGAAGACCTGGGCTCCCGCCTGGCGGTGCTGGGCATCGGCGTCCTGCGCCTCCTGGCCGAGCGCCTCACCCCGGCGGCCATCGCCTCCCAGCCTCTCGACGAACTGTGGCAGCAGGTCCTCGAGGAGCTCGACAAGGTCTCGGGCGACCACCCCGACCCGCCCAAGTCCAGGGGCGCCTTCTGGAAGCGCTGACCAACCCCGGCGCCGCGGCCTTGCAGCACCCGCCGCGGCGCCCCGGGTCTCCGTCATCGGTCCCGGCGCCATCGGCTCGCGGTCGCGGCGCCGTTGGGTCTCGGCTGCGGCGCCATCGGCTCGCGGCTGCGGCGCTGACAGGCGTCGGGTGCGGCTCAGGCGGACTTCGGTCTAGGTCGCGGCTGCGGCACGGACGGGCGTCGGATGCGACGTCGTCGGGCTTCGGCGTGGGTCGTCGGCGGCGTCGGGCTTCGGTGCCGGCTACTGCGCCGTCGGGAGCCGTTGCGGCCGGCCGGGTGTCGGTTGCGGCACTGCGAGGCTGTAGCAGTCGTCGCGGCGCTGTCAGGCTCGGCGCCACCGCTCCGGCATGCCACCGAGCTTCGGCGCCGTCGGGGTCGGCGTTGGCTGCGGCGTCGTCGGGCTCCGGTGTCGGTTGCAGCACTGTTGGGGTTCGGCGTGGATGGCGGCGCCGCTCGGGTGGCGCCACCCGGGCTTCGGCGCCGTCGGGGGTCGACGTTGGGTGCGGCGCCCTCGGGCTCCGGTGTCGTTGAGACGTCATTGGGATTCGGTGTCAGTTGCGGCGTCGTCGGGCTCCGATGTCGGTTGCGGCGTCGTTGGGGTTCGGCGTGGATGGCGGCGCTGGCGGGCTCCGGCATCCGTCGCCGCCGCGCCGGACCTCGGGTCTCAGCACCGCCCCTGGGTGCTGGGCTGGCCTCGGTCGGGGTGGGTGGCCTGGGACCTCGGCGGTGTGTGAACCGAGGACGTCGCACCGAGCCCAGAGCCTGACCGGAGGATTCCGGCCTGTGTGACCCCGGGGCAGGGCGGATCAGAGTGAGGCGCTCTGATCGCTGGCAGTTCGAAATCCGGTCGGTTGAACGTCAGCTGGTTGGGCAGTGGCTCGGGGTTCGCCGGGCCGGTGGTCGAGTGCGGACCGGGCGGGCGGTGGCTCAGAGCCGCCAGGCGGGTCGGGCCCGGACCGGCCGGCCAGCGGCTCGGGGTTTGGCAGCCTGGTCGGGCGCGCGGCCGGTTGGGCGGGCTCTGGTTCGACAGGCTCGTCGGGCGCGGGCTGGCCGGGGAGTGGCTCGGCGGGTTGGTCCGCAGCGGGCCAGGTGGGTCGGGCGCGGATCGAGTGTTCGGTCGATCGAGGTGGGCCGGGCATGCGGCGCAGGACGGATCGGGGCGTCGGCGCTGGTCGGGGTGTGCCGGTCGATGTGCTTCAAACGGGGGAGCGCATCGGCCGGCATGGCTCGGGTGTGCGGATCGGGGAGTGCTGCGGGGTTCTGTACGGTACGGCGGTGATCGTGCAGCGGATCGCTCGTGGGGTGACCGAGGTGCTGGCGCCGGCGGTGCTGGTGTCGGTGCTGCTGGTGCTGCTGGCGGTGCACGGGGCGCCGAGCGTCGGGCGCGGGCTGCTGCTGGGGGTCGTCGCGGCGGTGTTCGAGAGTGTGCTGCCGTTCCTGTACATCCTGCGCGGGGTGCGGCGCGGGGAGCTCACGGACCGGCATGTGGGGGATCACCGGCAGCGGCGGGGGCCGTTGCTGGTCGGGCTGGTGTCGGTGGCGGTCGGGTTCGTGGTGCTGGTCGGGCTGGACGCGCAGCAGGAGCTGCTCGCGGCGGTCGTCGCCGGTGGGGTGGGGCTGGTCGTCGCGGCGGTCGTCAACCACTGGTGGAAGATGTCGATCCACACGGCCGTGGCCGCGGGGGCGCTGGTGATCCTGATGCTGGTCTACGGCTGGCTGCTGATCGTGACGGCGCCGCTGGTGGGGCTGGTCGGATGGTCGCGGGTGGCGCTGAAGGACCACACGGTGGCGCAGGTCGTCGTCGGGGCCGTGGTGGGCGCGGTCGTGGCGGGCGGGGTGTTCTCGGCCCTGCGGTGACGCGGCGGATAGAGTTTGCGGGGAATCAGACCTCTTCACGCTTGGGAGCAGACCGTGTCCACAGTGCGCTCGAATACCATCGTGGTCACGGCCGGCACGACCGCCGCCGCCGCGGTCGCGGAGGCCGGGCTGCCGACCAGCGGGCCCAAGGCGATCGTCGTCGTCCGTGAGGCCGACGGCCGGCTCCGCGACCTCGACTGGACGCCGGAGCAGGACACGGAGGTCGAGGCCGTCGACCTGTCGTCGCCGGACGGGCTCAACGTGCTGCGCCACTCGACCGCGCACGTGCTGGCGCAGGCCGTGCAGGACCTGTTCCCGGAGGCGAAGCTCGGCATCGGGCCGCCGATCGAGCACGGCTTCTACTACGACTTCCAGGTCGCCAAGCCGTTCCACCCCGATGACCTGGACAAGCTCGAGAAGCGCATGCAGGAGATCATCAAGTCGGGGCAGAAGTTCCGCCGGCGGCGGTTCGAGTCGGTCGAGCAGGCCAAGGCGGAGCTGAAGGACGAGCCGTTCAAGCTCGAGCTCGTCGACGTGAAGAGCGACGTCGACGACAAGGAGGTCATGGAGGTCGGCGGCGGCGAGCTGACGATCTACGACAACCTCGACGCGCAGTCGGACAAGGTCTGCTGGTCGGACCTGTGCCGGGGGCCGCACCTGCCGAGCACCCGCATGATCCAGGCGTTCAAGCTGACCCGCGTCGCTGCCGCGTACTGGCGCGGCTCGGAGAAGAACCCGCAGCTGCAGCGGATCTACGGCACCGCGTGGCCGACCCGCGACGCGCTCAAGGAGTACCAGAAGCTGCTGGAGGAGGCGGCGCGGCGCGACCACCGGAAGCTCGGCGCGGACCTGGACCTGTTCAGCTTCCCCGACGAGATCGGCTCCGGGCTCGCGGTCTTCCACCCGAAGGGCGGCATCATCCGCCGGGAGATGGAGAGCTACTCGCGGCAGCGGCACGAGGAGTCGGGCTACGAGTTCGTCAACACGCCGCACATCAGCAAGTCGAACCTGTTCCAGACGTCGGGCCACCTGCCGTACTACGCCGACACGATGTTCCCGCCCATGGAGATGGAGGGCGCGGAGTATTACCTGAAGGCGATGAACTGCCCGATGCACAACCTCATCTTCCGGGCCCGCGGCCGGTCCTACCGTGAGCTGCCGCTGCGCATGTTCGAGTTCGGCACGGTGTACCGCTACGAGAAGTCGGGCGTCGTGCACGGCCTGACCCGGGTGCGGGGCCTGACCCAGGACGACTCGCACATCTACTGCACCAAGGAGCAGATGGCCGGCGAGCTGCGCGGCCTGCTGCAGTTCGTGCTCGACCTGCTGCGCGACTACGGCCTGGACGACTTCTACCTGGAGCTGTCCACCCGCGACGACTCGCCGAAGTTCATCGGTGAGGCCGCGGAGTGGGAGGAGGCGACCGAGGCGCTGCGCAACGCGGCGCTCGAGTCGGGGCTGGAGCTCGTGCCGGACCCGGGCGGCGCCGCGTTCTACGGGCCGAAGATCTCCGTGCAGGCGCGCGACGCGATCGGCCGGACCTGGCAGATGTCGACGATCCAGGTCGACTTCAACCAGCCGAAGCGCTTCGAGCTGGAGTACCAGGCGTCCGACGGCAGCCGGCAGCAGCCGGTGATGATCCACCGGGCGCTGTTCGGCTCGATCGAGCGGTTCTTCGGCGTGCTGACCGAGCACTACGCGGGCGCGTTCCCGGCGTGGCTCTCCCCGGTGCAGGTGGTCGGCATCCCGGTCCGCGGCGACCACGGCGACTACCTGGCCGAGTTCGCGGCGCGGCTGCGCAAGGAAGGCATCCGGGTCGAGGTCGACCACTCCGACGAGCGGATGCAGAAGAAGATCCGCACCGCGCAGCAGCAGAAGATCCCCTTCATGGCGATCGCCGGCGACGACGACGTCACCGGTGGCACCGTGTCGTTCCGGTACCGTGACGGCTCCCAGCGCAACGGTGTCGCCCTCGACGAGGCCGTCGCGCACGTGGTGGAGGTCGTCAGGTCCCGCACGAATGTGGGACCCTCGGCGGCATGACGACGGGTACGCCGGACGACATCGAGCGGTTGTGGACCCCGCACCGGATGGCCTACATCAAGGAGGACCGGGCGGGGGACCACGACGAGCCGACCGGGTGCCCGTTCTGCCGGGCGCCCGGCCTGCCCGACGAGGACAGCCTCGTCGTCGCCAGGGGCGGGCTCGTGTTCGCGGTGCTCAACCTGTACCCGTACAACCCCGGCCATCTGATGGTCTGCCCGTACCGGCACGTCGCCGACTACACGGACCTGACCGCGGACGAGACGGTGGAGCTGGCGACCTTCACGCAGGACGCGATGCGCGCCGTCCGCCGGGCCAGCGGCGCGCACGGCTTCAACCTGGGCATGAACCAGGGCTCGGTCGCCGGCGCCGGCATCGCCGCCCACCTGCACCAGCACATCGTGCCCAGGTGGGGCGGCGACACCAACTTCATGCCCGTCGTCGGCCGGACGAAGGTCCTGCCGCAGCTGCTCACCGACACCCGGAAGCTGCTGGCCTCGGTCTGGGAGTAGCGCTCAGGACAGGTGCGCCACGGCCTCGAACGCGGGGTCGTGGCGCAGCTTCACCTTCGCCTTGCCGCCCGGCCAGCCGGCCGCGGCGGCCTTGACCTTCTCACCGGCGGCGGACGTGCCGTCGAGGTAGCAGTGCAGGATGCGCCGGCCCGCGGAGGTCTCCTGCGCGACCATCTCGCCGGCGCCGCCCAGCGCCGCTTCGAGCGGCCCGTCCTCGAACGCCCGCAGCTCCTCCAGGGCGTCTTCGGTGGGCAGGCCGGCCTCCTCGGCCCGGTAGGGCAGGGTCACCGCGGCGTGCGTGTCGAACCGCGGCCAGCGCGCCGACCGCAGCGGCCGCTGCACCATACCGGTCAGCGGGGCGCCGTCGACCACGGCGGAGAAGACGGCCCAGCTCGGCTCCCGGTGCCGCTCGCGCAGGTCGTCGACGGCGGCGGCGAGCTCGAGGGGGTCCCGCGCGCCGTCGGGCTCGTCGGCGCTGAAGCCGACCGACCCGACCCACAGCTCGACGCCCTCCTCGCCGAGCAGCCAGTCGAGGGCGAGGAACGTGATCTGGCCGCGGACCGGCTCCGGCAGCTTGCGGAACAGCGGGTGGTAGCCGACGACGTCGATCGCGGCGGAGTCCTCGTCGGGGGTGAACGCGAACCGCAGCAGGGCGAGGTCCAGCCGGGCGCCGGCGATCTCGATCGTGGCCGTCAGCGTGTCGTGGTCGGGCTGGCGCGCGGTGTGGAACTCCCACTCCGGGTCGGCGGCCGGGGCGAGCGCGCCCCAGCGGGCGACGACCGCGCGTAGCTCAGGGTTGCCGCCGGGGGAGACGACCAGCGCGTGCGTGGCGGTCGTGCCCTTGCTGAACTCCCAGGTCAGATCCTTGTGGATGGCCGCGACCCGCTTGCTGATCTGCGGGGTGAGCGGCTCGAACTCGCCGGTGGAGATGGCGTCGATCACGGCCTGGCGGATCGTGGGCCACCAGGCCCAGAACTCGACGACCGGGTCCTGCTTCCTGCCCCGCGAGAAAATCATGCCGCGCAGTGTAGGCGGACCTGGCATCGTCTGGTGTCGTGCGAGTGGATCTGTACGACGGTGACCGGGCCGGCCTGCGGTGGTCGTTCGAGCTGGCCGAGGACTCCGCCGCCGAGCTCGACGGCTATCTGGGCGAGGGGCGGGTCCTCGTCGCCGTGCAGGACGGGCGGATCGTGGGGCACCTGCAGCTGGTCGGCCTGGAGATCAAGAACATGGCGGTCGTGCCGGAGCGCCGCGGCACCGGCGTCGGGGCGCGGCTCATCGAGGCCGCCGTCTCGCTGGTACGGGCGGAGCACGGCGGGACGATGCTCGTCGCGACCGGCGCCGCCGACGTCGGCAACCTGCGCTTCTACCAGCGGCAGGGCTTCCGCTTCCGGTCGGTGGAGCGGGACGTCTTCACGCCCGCGAACGGGTACCCGGCCGGCATCATGGTCGACGGGATCGAGCTGCGGGACCGGGTCTGGCTGGACCGGGAGATCCTGCCAGACCCGTGAACCACTCGGCGCCGCTCAGCGGGTCGCGGCGTGCTCCTTCTTCACCGCGTCCGCCAGGTGCGTCGGCATCGGGTCGTGCCGGGCGAACGCGCGGGTGAACGTGCCCGAGCCGGACGTCATCGCCCGCAGCTCGACCGCGTACCGGACCAGCTCGGTGGCGGGCACCTCGGCGTGCACGAGGGTCCGCTCCTGCCCGGCCGGGTCCGGTTCGTTGCCCAGCACCCGGCCGCGGCGGCCGGACAGGTCGCTCATGACCGCGCCGACGAACTCGTCGGGGACCCGGATCCAGACCTCGTCGATCGGCTCGAGCAGCGTCGTCTGGCCCTGCTCGGCGGCCTCGCGCAGGGCGAGCGCGCCGGCGGTCTGGAACGCCGCGTCGGACGAGTCGACGGAGTGCGCCTTGCCGTCGAACAGGGTGACCCGCACGTCGACGACGGGGTAGCCGGCGACCATGCCGCGCTCCATCTGGTGGCGGACGCCCTTCTCCACCGACGGGATGTAGTTGTGCGGCACGACCCCGCCGACGATCTTGTCGACGAACTCGAAGCCGGACCCGCGCGGCAGCGGCTCGACCTTGATGTCGCAGACCGCGTACTGCCCGTGCCCGCCCGACTGCTTGACGTGCCGGCCGTGGCCCTGGCTGGGCGCGGCGAACGTCTCGCGCAGCGCGACCCGCACCGGCTCGGTGTCCAGCTCCACGCCGCCGGAGCGCAGCCGGTCGAGCACGACGTCGGCGTGCGCCTCACCCATGCACCACAGCACCAACTGGTGGGTCTCGGAGTTGCGCTCCAGGCGCAGCGTCGGGTCGCCGGCGACGAGCCGGCCGAGGTTCTTCGCGAGGGCGTCCTCGTCGGAGCGGGTCTTCGCGACGATCGCGATCGGCAGCAGCGGCTCCGGCATCACCCACGGCGCCATGAGCATCGGGTCGTCCTTGCCGGAGATCGTGTCGCCGGTCTCCGCCGTCGTCGACTTGGTGATCGCGACGATGTCCCCGGCGACCGCGTACGGCACCTCCCGCAGCGCCGAGCCGAGCGGCGAGAACAGGTGCGCGAACCGCTCGTCGGCGTCGTGGTCGGGGTGGCCGCGCTCGGCCATGCCGTGCCCGGAGATGTGCACCGGGGTGTCGGGGCGCAGCGTGCCGGAGAAGACCCGCACGAGGGAGACGCGGCCGACGTACGGGTCGATCGTCGTCTTCACCACCTCGGCGATGAGCGGGCCGTCCGGGTCGCAGCGCAGCGGCTCGTGCGGTTCGCCCGCGATGTCGGTGACCGGCGGCACGACGTGCTCCAGCGGCGACGGGAACCCGCTGGTCAGCACCTCCAGGAGGGCGTCGAGGCCGAGGCCGGTCTGGGCGCAGACGGGCACGACGGGGTAGAAGGTGCCGCGGGCGACCGCCTTCTCCAGGTCCTCGATGATCACCGACGTCTCGATGACCTCGCCGCTGACGTAGCGCTCCATCAGCGTCTCGTCCTCGCTCTCGGCGATGATGCCTTCGAGCAGGCTGTTGTGCGACTCCTCGATCGCCGGCAGGTGCTGCGGCTCCGGGTCGCGGACCGACGGCGGGTAGCCCGCGGAGTAGTCGAAGACCCGGTGGGTGACCAGCGCGATGAGACCCTCGACCGCGGTGCCGTCGTCGCCGAGCATCGGCAGGTAGAGCGGCAGCACGTTGTCGCCGAACGCGTCCTGGCAGAGCTCCAGGGTGTCCTGGAAGTCGGCGCGAGGGTGGTCGAGGCGGGTGACGGCGACCGCGCGGGGCATCCCGACGGCGGCGCACTCCTCCCACAGCGCGGCGGTGGCGGCGTCGACGCCGTCGACGGACGACACCACGAACAGCGCCGCGTCGGCGGCCCGCAGGCCGGCGCGCAGCTCCCCGACGAAGTCGGCGTACCCCGGGGTGTCGAGCAGGTTGATCTTCGTGCTGCCGTGGACGACGGGGGCGCAGGACAGCGTCACCGACCGCTGCTGCCGCACCGCCGCCGGGTCGTGGTCGGTCACCGTGGTGCCCTCGGACACCGCGCCGGCCCGGCCGATCGTGCCGGTCGCCGCGAGCAGCGCCTCCACGAGGGTCGTCTTCCCGGCGCCGGAGTGCCCGACGACCACCACGTTGCGTACCCTGCCGGGGTCATCAACCGCCGGCACCGGGCCGGCGACACCCTTCTCCTGGACCTTCTGCGCCATCATGCGCCTCCCGTCCTGCCTGCTGTGAGCAGTCTCACAGTCACGACCTGTTCACCGATCCCACACCCGAACCATCACCGACACAAGAGCCCTTCGACCCCACCGGCGGCCTACGGTTTACTCAAGCACCGTGAGCAGGCCCACGCGCAGGTATCCGGCAAGCTCCGCCGCCGTTATCGTGGGAGCGCCATGGCGAAGATCCTCAGCGTAGTCAGCAAGGCCGGACTGGCCCGCATCGTCAACCCCGTCGCGGCGGCGCTGCTGCGCGCCAAGGTGACCCCGAACGCGGTGACCGTCGCCGGCACCGTCGGCGTGCTCGCCGGCAGTCTCGGGTTCGCCACCCGCGGCCATATGGTCATCGCGCTCGTTATCGTCACCGTGAGCTGCCTGACCGACATGCTCGACGGGTCCATGGCCCGGCAGCTCGGCGTCAGCAACAAGTTCGGCGCCCTGCTCGACTCGACCATGGACCGCGTCTCCGACGGCGCCATCTTCGGCTCCGTCGCCTTCTGGTACGCCTCCCAGGGTCAGCTGCGCGAGTGCGCCGCGGCGCTGTTGTGCCTGCTCACCGGGCAGGTGGTGTCCTACGTGAAGGCCCGCGCCGAGGGGCTCGGGATGACCGCCAACGTCGGGCTGGCCGAGCGGACCGAGCGGCTCATCCTGGTCGGGATCGGCGGCCTGCTGTTCGGTTTCGGCGTGCCGCACGGCATGGAGGCGGCCCTGTGGCTGCTCGTCCTGCTGTCGGTGATCACCATCGGGCAGCGGATGTCGCACGTGTACCGGCAGGCGCGCGACATCGCCGCCGCCGAGAGCGCGGCGCAGGGCGCCACCGGGGACGGGGCCGGGCCGGCCGGCGACCGGGTCGCCCGGTGAACCTCACGGAGCTCGGCTACGGGGCCGCCTTCTCACTCATCCCGAAGCTCCCCCGCGCCGCCGTGTGGCCGTTCTTCGCCGCCGCGGCCCGGCACGGCTCCCGCCGGTACAGGAGCGGCAACGGCGGCAAGGGCACGGCGACCCTCGCGTCGAACCTGCGGCGGGTCATCGGTCCCGGGCCGTCGGAGGCCGAGCTCGCCGACCTGGTGGAGCGCGGGCTGCGCTCCTACGCGCGCTACTACCTGGAGGCGTTCCGCCTGCCGGGCCGTCCGAAGGCCGAGCACCTCAGCGGATTCCGGCTGGACCGCGGCGAGCTGCTCGCCGAGAACGTCGCCGACAAGGTCGGCGCGGTCATCGCCCTGCCGCACGCCGGCAACTGGGACGCGGCCGGCGCCTGGGTCGCCGCCAACGGCTGGCCGATCGTGACCGTCGCGGAGCGGCTGAAGCCGGAGAGCGTGTACCGGCGGTATCTGCAATTCCGGCGTTCACTGGGTATGGAGATCCTTCCGACGACCGGCGGCGATCGGCCCGCGTTCGACGTGCTGGAGGAGCGGCTGCGGGCCGGGTACGTGGTGCCGCTGCTCGCCGACCGGGACCTGACCGCCCGCGGCGTCGAGGTCGACTTCTTCGGCGGCCGGACGAAGATGCCGGCCGGCCCGGCGCTGCTGGCCCTGCGCACCGGCGCGCCGCTGTACGTGGTGTCGATGTGGTTCGACCCGGACGCGGCCGCCGGCCGGCTCGAAGGGCCGATCCCGCTGCCGGACGCCTCGGAGGGGGCGCTCGACGTGCGGGTCCGGCTGCTCACCCAGCGGATCGCGGACGTCCTCGCCGTCGGCATCGCCCGCAACCCACAGGACTGGCACATGCTGCAACGACTCTGGATCGACACCCCCGCCGTAGTGAAGGCTTAGGAGGCGTGGGAGGCATGTTGCGCATCGGGATCGTCTGCCCGTACTCGTTCGACGTGCCCGGCGGCGTGCAGAACCACGTCCGCGACCTCGCCGAGACGCTGATCAGCCTCGGTCACGACGTCAGCGTCCTGGCGCCCGGCGACGACGAGAGCGCCGAGCAGCCGTACGTCGTGCCCGCGGGCCGGGCGGTGCCGGTGCCGTACAACGGCTCCGTCGCGCGCGTCTCGTTCGGGCTCATCTCCGCGACCCGGGTCCGGCGCTGGATGGCCGCCGGCCGCTTCGACGTGCTGCACGTGCACGAGCCGCTCACGCCGAGCCTGTCGATGCTGGCGGTGCTGTCGGCGCGCGGGCCGGTCGTCGCCACCTTCCACACCGCGATGACCCGTTCGCGGGCGCTCGCCGCCGCGCAGGGGCTGCTCCAGCTGGTGCTCGAGAAGATCACCGGGCGGATCGCGGTGAGCGAGCTGGCGCGCAAGGTCCAGGTCGAGCACCTGGGCGGCAGCGCGTGGGAGATCCCCAACGGGGTGCAGGTGTCGCGGTACCGCGCTGCCTCGCCGCTGCCCGGCTTCCCCGGCGACGGGGGCACACTGGGCTTCCTGGGGCGGTTCACGGAGCCCCGGAAGGGCTTCCCGCTGCTGCTGACCGCGTTCGCGACGCTCGCCGCCCGCCGTCCGGACCTGCGGCTGCTGGTGGCGGGCCCCGGCGACGCCGACGAGATCTTCACCGACTTCCCGGACATCGCGGCCTTCAAGGACCGGATCGTCTTCCTGGGGAAGGTGTCGGAGGAGGACAAGGCGCGGATGCTGCGCAGTGTCGACCTGTACATCGCCCCCAACACCGGCGGCGAGTCCTTCGGCATGATCCTGACCGAGGCGATGTCCGCGGGCGCGACCGTCGTGGCCAGCGACCTGGACGCGTTCCGGCGGGTCCTGGACGGCGGGCGGGCCGGCGCCCTCTTCCCCGTCGGCGACGCCGCCGCGCTGACCGCCACCATCGCCGGCCTGCTCGACGACCCGGAGCAGCGGGCCGCGCTCGCCGACCGGGCCGCCTCCGTCGTCGCCGCGTACGACTGGCCCGTCGTGGCCGAACGGGTCCTGGAGGTCTACTCGACCGTGATCGAGGTCGCCGGGGCCGTGGTCGAGGAGCCCGTCCCGTAGGCCACCGGCCGGTCCCGGTGACCGCTGCGCTTACCGTAGGCTTCCCGCCGTGTGGTGGGTGATCGCGGTGGTGGCGGTGGTGGTCCTGGTGGCGACCTACCTCACCTGGCTCGCGGCCCGCGTCGACCGGCTCCACGCGCGGGCGGTCGCGGCCTACGCCACCCTCGACGCCCACCTGGTCCGGCGCGCGGTGGCCGCGGTGGCCCTCGCCGAGGCGGCGCAGCTGCCCACCCTCATGTACGCGGCCCGGATCGCCGTCGACGCCCAGCCCGAGGACCGCGAGGTCGCCGAGAACGACCTCACCCGCCACCTGCGCGAGGCGGCCGCCGGCCCGGAGGACGTGGTCGGCCCGCTCGTGCAGGTCAGCCGGCGGGTCGCCCTCGCCAGGCAGGTGCACAACGACGTCGTGCGCGACGCCCTCGCCGTGCGCCGCCGGGCGCTGGTCCGCGTGTTCCGCCTGGCCCGCAAGCACCCCCGCCCGGCGTACTTCGACGTCGACGACCCGTCCCTGCCCTGAGCCGTACATGAGCGGCGAAACGCACACTGTTTCCCCCTGGCTTCCGGTTTATCAGGCGCTGCGCGCCCGCTAAACCGGAAAAATCATCATTTTCGGGGGGTTGGCCGACCCGAGGGGCGCAACGTGGGCCGCGGGGTTCCCATTGGACGTCGGAACCTGTCACCCGGTCGGCGTAAACTCAAGGTGAATCCCGTTCAGCCCTGTGAGGAGTGCTTCGTCGTGTCCGAGTCGCCCACCACCAGCTCGTCAGTCACCGGCACCGCGCGGGTCAAGCGGGGCATGGCAGAGATGCTCAAGGGTGGCGTCATCATGGACGTCGTCACCCCCGAGCAGGCGAAGATCGCCGAGGACGCCGGCGCCGTCGCCGTCATGGCCCTGGAGCGCGTTCCCGCCGACATCCGCGCGCAGGGCGGGGTCTCCCGCATGAGCGACCCCGACATGATCGACGGCATCATCGCCGCCGTCTCGATCCCCGTCATGGCCAAGGCCCGCATCGGCCACTTCGTCGAGGCCCAGGTCCTGCAGGCGCTCGGCGTCGACTATGTCGACGAGTCCGAGGTGCTCACCCCGGCCGACTACAGCAACCACATCGACAAGTGGGCCTTCACCGTGCCGTTCGTCTGCGGCGCCACCAACCTCGGCGAGGCCCTGCGCCGCATCACCGAGGGCGCGGCCATGATCCGCTCCAAGGGTGAGGCCGGCACCGGCGACGTCTCCAACGCCACCACCCACATGCGCAAGATCCGCGGGGAGATCCGCAAGCTGACGTCGCTGCCGGAGGACGAGCTGTTCGTCGCCGCGAAGGAGCTGCAGGCGCCGTTCGAGCTGGTCAAGGAGGTCGCCGAGACCGGCAAGCTCCCGGTCGTGCTGTTCACCGCCGGCGGCATCGCCACCCCCGCCGACGCCGCCATGATGATGCAGCTCGGCGCCGAGGGCGTCTTCGTCGGCTCCGGCATCTTCAAGTCCGGCAACCCCGAGCAGCGCGCCGCCGCCATCGTCAAGGCCGTCACGTTCCACGACGACCCCGACGTCATCGCCAAGGTCTCCCGCGGCCTGGGCGAGGCCATGGTCGGCATCAACGTCGAGGAGATCCCGCAGCCGCACCGCCTCGCCGAGCGCGGCTGGTGACCGCCGGCATGATCATCGGTGTGCTCGCCCTCCAGGGCGATACGCGCGAACACCTGCACGCCCTGGCCGAGCTCGATGTCATCGCCCGTCCGGTGCGCCGCCCCGACGAGCTGGACTCGGTCGACGCGCTGGTCATCCCGGGCGGCGAGTCCACGGCGATGAGCAAGCTGGCGATCGAGTTCGGCATGACCGAGCCGCTGCGCAAGCGGCTGGCCGGCGGCATGCCCGCCTATGGCTCGTGCGCCGGCATGATCATGCTCGCCGGCACGATCCTGGACGGCCGCCCCGACCAGGTGCCCTTCGGCGGCATCGACATGACCGTGCGGCGCAACGCCTTCGGCAGGCAGGTCGACTCGTTCGAAGGTACGGTCGACATTTCGGACATTGAAGGAGGGCCGTTCTCGGCGGTCTTCATCCGCGCCCCGTGGGTCGAGGAGGTCGGTCCGGGCGTGCGGGTGCTGGGTCGGGTCGGCGAGCGGTCCGGGCCTTCGGGCGAAGCCGCAAGGCCCGGACTGCCCGGACGTTCGGCCGCCGGTAGGATTGTCGCGGTTCGGCAGCAGCACCTGCTTGCCACCGCCTTCCACCCCGAGCTCACCGGCGACCTCCGAGTCCATCGGTACTTCGTGGAGATGGCGCGTGAGGCGGGCCAGACGACGGAGGGTTAGGCCATGTCCGGGCACTCAAAATGGGCGACGACCAAGCACAAGAAGGCGGTCATCGACGCCAAGCGAGGCAAGCTCTTCG
Source organism: Dactylosporangium sp. NPDC049742 (assembly GCF_040674675.1). Taxonomy (NCBI): domain Bacteria; kingdom Bacillati; phylum Actinomycetota; class Actinomycetes; order Micromonosporales; family Micromonosporaceae; genus Dactylosporangium; species Dactylosporangium sp. NPDC049742. Next base: position 118,008 of record NZ_JBFANF010000010.1, read on the forward strand.
CCCGCCTGATCAAGAACGTCGAGGTCGCCGCCCGCACCGGTGGCGGCGACCCGTCCGGTAACCCGACGCTCTTCGACGCCATCCAGAAGGCGAAGAAGAACTCGGTGCCCAACGACAACATCAACAACGCCGTCAAGCGCGGCTCCGGCCTCATCGGCGGCGGCGCCGACTGGCAGACCGCCATGTACGAGGGCTACGGCCCCAACGGCGTCGCCATCCTCATCGAGTGCCTCACGGACAACCGCAACCGCGCGGCGACCGAGGTCCGGGTCGCGCTCACCCGCAACGGCGGCAACCTCGCCGACGCCGGCAGCGTCTCGTACATGTTCACCCGGAAGGGTGTCATCATCGTGCCCAAGGCCGGCGAGCTGACCGAGGACGACCTGCTCCTCGCCGTCCTCGACGCCGGCGCCGAGGAGGTCAACGACCTCGGTGAGGCCTTCGAGATCATCAGCGAGGCGACCGACCTCGTGGCCGTCCGCACCGCCCTGCAGGACGCCGGCATCGACTACGAGTCGGCGGACTCGTCGTTCGTGCCGAGCGTGACCGTCCCCCTGGACGAAGAAGGCGCCCGCAAGGTCTTCAAGCTGATCGACGCCCTCGACGACTGCGACGACGTCCAGAACGTCTACGCCAACTTCGACGTCTCCGACGAGGTCATGGCCCTGGTCGAGGCCTGACCGCACCTGCATCCGCACCGGCGCTCCGACCCTTGTGGGCTGGAGCGCCGTACCATTTTCTTGGACAGGCGCGCTCGTGGATTGTGCCTTATGGCCCTACGGTGGCAATGTGAGGAGGTGACCATGACTGAGATCGCTGTGACCAAGCTTTCCGGCTCCGGCCTTGACCGGGAACTGCTGGCCGAGGCGCAACGCCACCTCGGCGGTGCCTCCGAGGTGGCGGCGATGAACGCCGCACTGCTGCAGTACGTCGAGGGTTGGCGAGCGCGTCGGCGAAGCGCACTGGAACGTCTTCAGCAGATGTCGGACGAAGGCTTGTTTGACTTCAGCGCATTGGACGAGATCGACAAGTGAAATACCTCGTCGATACCAGCGCGCTCGTTAGGATTTTGCGTCGCCAGGTCGACCCAATGTGGTTCGACGTTGTCGACCGCGGACTGATCTCCGTCTGTATGCCGGTGCTCCTCGAAACGCTGTGCATCGCGGATGCCAAGGGGTATGCGGAGCTGGAACAGGATGTGCGGAATGCATGTCTCGCGATCGCCATGCCCGACGGCGTCTGGGATTTGGCCGCTGTCATCCATCAGGAATTGGCATCGCACAGTGCGCACCATGGGCTGTCGGTGACCGATCTGCTGGTAGCGGCGACGGCGATCCGGTTGAAGCTCGAGGTCCTGCACCAGGATGCCGACTTCGAGACGATGGCGCGGTTCGTGCCCGAGCTGCGCCAGCAGCGGGTCTGCGGCGAACCGGACTAAGGCGATCCGGAGCGGCCCGCGTCGCTGCCGGGGCGAACGAGGCCTGACTCGTAGGCGTAGACGACGGCCTGGACGCGGTCGCGGAGGGCGAGCTTCATCAGGACGCGGGCGACGTGGGTCTTCACCGTGGCCTCGCCGACCGTGAGGGTGGCGGCGATCTCGCCGTTGGACAGGCCGCGGGCCATGAGGCGCAGGACGTCCGTCTCGCGCGGGGTGAGATCGGCGAGCTCGGGTGGGGGCTGCGGGCCGGGGGTGCCGGCGTACGAGGCGATCACCCGCGTCGTGACCGCCGGGTCGAGGAGGGCCTCGCCGGCGGCGACCACGCGGATCGCGGTGATGAGGTGCTCGGGGGAGGAGACCTTCAGCAGGAAGCCGCTCGCGCCGGCGCGGAGGGCCTCGTACAGGTTGTCGTCGGTGTCGAACGTGGTGAGCACGATGATGCGGGGCGGGTTCGGGGCGGCGAGCAGGGCGCGGGTGGCGGCGAGGCCGTCCTGGCGGGGCATCGCGATGTCCATGAGGACCACGTCGGGGCGTAGCCGGCGGGTGAGGGTGACGGCCTCGACGCCGTCGCCGGCCTCGCCGACGACGTGCATGTCGGACTCGGTCTCGATGACCATGCGCAGGCCGGCGCGGACCATCCGCTGGTCGTCGGCGACGACCACGCTGATCTTCGAGGCGGGTGCGGGGCCGGAGCTCATGACGCCACCAGTCGCGGCAGCCGGGCGTGGACGGCGAAGCCGCCGGAGGGGACCGGGCCGGCTTCGAGGTCGCCGCCGAACAGGGTGACGCGCTCGCGCATGCCGATGAGACCCTGGCCGGAGCCGGGGGCCGCGACGGTGACGGGGCCGCCGTCGTCGACGACGGAGAGGTGGACGCCGTCGTCGGCGTAGCGCAGGGACACGGTGACCGCGGCGGGTCCGGCGTGCTTGAGCACGTTGGTCAGGGCCTCCTGCACGATGCGGTACGCCGAGAGGTCCGCGGCCGGCAGCAGCGTCACCGGCGTGCCCGAGCGGTGCAGGGTGACCGTCAGCCCGGCCTCGCGGACCTGGGTGAGCAGCTCGTCGAGGCGGTCGAGCCCGACCGGTGCCGCGGTGGTGCCGCCGGGGCCGCCGGCGTCGCCCCGGAGCAGGCCGAGCGTGCGGCGCAGCTCGCCGACGGCGTCGCGACCCGAGGACTCGATGTTGCGCAGCAGCTCGGCGTCGACGGTGAGGCCCGCGTCGAGGCGGCGGCGGACCACGCCCGCCTGGATGACCATGACGGTGACGCTGTGCGCGACCATGTCGTGCAGCTCGCGGGCGATCCGGACGCGCTCCTCCATGACCGCCTCGCGGACCCGCTGCTCGCGGATCGCGGCGCGGGCGGTGGCGGCGTCGGCGCTCTGGCGGTGCTGGACGCCGAAGACCGTGCCGAGGATCCACGGCGCGACGGGGAAGAAGAACGCGCCCATCGGGTCGGCCGGGTCGACCTGCCAGAAGACGCTGCCGGTCGCGACGGCGAGCAGCAGGCCGGCGACCCCGCGGGCGCGGGCGAGCCGGCCGGTGGTGCCGAGCAGCGGCACGTGCCGGCCGACCGTGTACGCCGCGATGATCATCGCGGCGAGCTGCCACAGGCGGTAGTTGACGATCTGGTCCGGATACCAGTACTTGAGGCCGCCGACGCAGCTGGCGAGCAGGCCCGTGAGCGGGACGGCCCGGCGCAGGGCCACCAGCGGCGCGAACCCGGCCAGCACGAACGGCCACCAGCCCCCGGGCTGGTGCGCGACCGCCTCCTCGGTCAGGGCGAACACCACGAACGCGCCCGTCAGCGCGAGATCTGCCCGCCTCATCTCCACGAGATGACCGTAAGCGGTCCCCGACCGGGGATTCGCCCGTCCAAGGAATGACGGCCGGTCCCCCGCGCGGGGGAGGACGGCTCCCTCGCCATGGTGGCGACTGGCGAGCCGGCTCATACGTACCTTGCTGGTCCAACATGGATTCGACAGGGGTACGGATATGCGGCTTCTCCTCTTCAGGCTTGTGCTCTTTCTCGCGCCCGCCTTCCTCGCCGTCGCCACGGCGGTCGACCCCGCCCTCGGCGAGGACCAGGGCGTCGGGATCTACCGGGCGCACCCCGGCGCCATCCAGTGGCACTCGGTGCTGCTGCACTGGGCGTGGGTGCTGTTCGTGCCGGTGTTCCTCGGGCTCCTCGCACCGATCCGCCGCAGGGGCGCCGTGCTGGCGCGGATCGCGTGGTGCGCCGCGGTGTTCGGGCTCGTCACGTTCTCGGCGATGATGGCGTACGACCTGGCGATCCTCGCCATGGAGCAGACGCTGCCCGACGCCGACGTCAAACGCGCCGACGAGGCGTTCCAGTCGATGCAGTGGGCGGTGTGGGGCTGGCAGGTGCCGGGCCTGGCCGGCTGGGCGCTGGCGCTGCTGCTGACCCCGGTCGCGGCCGCCTACGCGAAGGTCATCTCCTGGTGGACGGCGGCCGCCGCGCTGCTGGGTTCGGTGCTGTACCTGCAGTTCGCGATCTCGCCGCTGCCGGTGAACCTCGCCGGGCCGGTCGTGATGCTGGTGGCGTACTGCTACGCCGGGTGGGAGATGGGCCGGCGGACCGACCCGTCCCGGGCGGACGAGCCGGCGACGTTCGGCGTGTTCAAGGACCGGGTCGGCCGCTTCGGGCTCGTCGCCGCGCCGGTCGTGTTCGGGGCGGGGCTGCTGACCGTGCCGGGGCTGTCGCCGGAGATCGAGGAGTCGGTGCGGCAGCCGGGCCTGGCGCAGGTGAGCGCGCTGTTGCTGCACTGGGCGTGGGTGCTGTTCGTGCCGGGGATGCTGCTGCTGATGCGCCGCGGCCGGCGGTTCACCGGTGTGGCGGCCGCGGTCACCGCGTTCGCGCTGATGCACTTCAGCGGGCTGATGGTCGGCGACTTCAGCGACCTGGCGGTCCGGCAGACGGTGCCGGCCGAGCTCGCGGCGAAGGTGACGGAGGCCTTCGGCGGGTATGCGCTGTTCGCGTTCGGCTGGGCCATGCCGGCGATGCTGGTGAGCCTGCTCGGCCTGATCGCGGTCCCGATCGGCGCCGCCGCCGACGGCCTGGTCCGCTGGTGGGTGCCGGTGCTGACGGGCCTGGGCGTGGTGGCGTTCCTCGCGGTGGGTGTCGGCCCGCTGTCGGTGCTCAGCCCGCTGCTCCTGCTCGCCGGCTACGGCCTGCTGGCCAAGGCCCTCCCGCCCCGCCCGCTGCAGGCGGCGACCCCCGCCCCCACGGCGGAGCCCCAACCCGCCGCGTGACCGGACGGCCCGCGGCGCCGACGACGGACGACGCCGCGGGCCCGGTCGCTACAAAGAGCGCCCGGTCACTACAACGAGCGCCCGGTCACTGCAACGAGCCCCGGCTCATTGCAGGGCGACGCGGAGGTGGCGGGGGCCGCGCAGGACGGGGCTCGGCCGGTACTCCGGCGGGTCCTCCAGCAGGCGGGCCCGCGCCAGGACCGGGGCCAGCGCGCGCAGGGCCACCTGCGCCTCCAGCCGGGCCATCGGGGCGCCGAAGCAGTAGTGGATGCCGTCGCCGAAGCCGAGATGCTGGACGGGCCGGCGGTCCGGGTCGAAGCGGTCCGGGTCGCTGATGTGGGCGTCGTCCCGGTTGCCGGCGGCGAGGAGCAGCGTGACGGAGGCGCCCCGCGGGATGGTGGTGCCGCCGATGGGGATGTCGTCGAGGGCGGTGCGCCACGGCAGGAACTGCACGGGCGGGTCCCAGCGCAGCACCTCCTCCACGAGGGGGATCGCGAAGGACGGGTCGTCGAGGAGGCGCTCGATCCAGCGGGGTTCGCGGAGCAGGACCAGCGAGGCGTTGGCGATGAGGTTGACCGTCGTCTCGTGGCCGGCGATGAGCAGCAGGAGCGCCGTGCCGACCAGCTCGTCGCGGGTCATCCGGCCGTCGGGGCCGTCGTCGTGGGCGAGGGAGCGCAGCAGGCCCGGCTCGGGGTCGGTGTCGACGAGGTCGCCGAGGTAGTCCCCGAGCTCCCGGAAGGCCGGCGTGTCCCGCGGGTTCTCGGCGGCCAGCGCCTGGTCGATCCACGCCTTGAAGCGCGGCTCGTCGGCGAGGGGCACGCCGAGCAGCTCGCAGATGACGAGGACCGGCAGCGGGTAGGCGAACTGGTCGACCAGGTCCGCGGTGGAGGCGGGCAGGTCGGCGATGAGCCGGTCGACGATGCCCTCGAAGGACTGCTGCAGGTCCGCGACGAAGGTCGGGCGGTGCGGCGGGCCGAACTGCCGGGTGGCGAGGCGGCGCAGGCGGTCGTGCTGGGGCGGGTCGGTCCGCAGGAAGCTCGGCGCCAGCCCGACCGGCTCGCGGTCGGGGTCGACGGCGGAGCTGATCCGCGGGTCGTGCAGCAGGGCGGAGATCTCGCGGAACGTGGTGACCAGCCACGTGCCGTCGGGTTCGCGGCCGACGGGGGTGCGGCGCAGCGACGTGTAGAGCGGGTAGGGGTTGTGGCGGTTCACCGGATCCAGGACCGCGCCGAACACGGAGCCGACGGAAGTGGTCATCGGGAACTCCTCAGGGAAGCGGACCGGGAGCTGGGATCGTGGCCGGTGACCACCACGGTCGCGTCGCGGGCCAGGAACTTGGGGTCGGGGACGTCGGCGGGGACGGGCACCATCGAGTCGGGCTGGTCGACGGTGGTGAAGTGCGGCGGGAACGGTGCCGCCTGCTCGATGAGCCGCGCGTAGAACGGCAGCCACTTGCCGTGGTTGAAGGTGACGGCGCCGGTGAGGCGTCCCTTGTACCCGTAGGCCGCGGCGAAGCGGCGGTCCGCCACGGAGCCCTGGGTGACGACGACCTCGTCGGAGAAGGTGGGCACGCCGACGGCCTTGATGTTGATGCCGAACTGCAGCGACCAGAACGACGGCATGTGCAGGTGCGGCCAGCGGTCGGACTCGTCGCTGACCATGTTGTGGGCGGCGACCTCGGCCTGGGCGACGGCGTTCGCCCAGTGCTCCAGGGCCAGGAACTGGTAGCCGAACATCGCGTTCGGGGCGCGGGCGACGTCGCCGGCGACGAAGATGTCGTCGAGGACGAGGCCGTTGGCGTCGAAGGCGCGGCAGCCCGCGTCGCACGCGACGCCCCACTCGCCGACGGCGAGGCCGGAGTCGCGGAGCCACTCGCTGTTGCGGACCCCGCCGAGCGCGGCGACGACGACGGCGACGTCGGCCACCGTGCCGTCGGAGAAGCGGGCCCGGCGCACCCGGCCGTCGGCGTCGCCCTCGATCGACTCGACGGTGATGCCGCAGCGCAGGTCGACGCCGTGCTCGCGCTGCACCTCGGCGGCGACGGCACCGACGACCCCGCCGAGCGCGCCGGCCAGGGGTGTCGCGGCGGCCTCGGCGACGATGACGTCCAGCCCCATGGACCGGCAGGTGGAGGCGATCTCCGACCCGGTGAAGCCGGCGCCGACGACGAGGACGCGTGGTGTGCGGCCGGCGTCGCGCGGCTCGAGCGGACCCGGGACCGCCTCGCTGAGGCGGGCGGCGGCGCCGTACGGCGCGAGGAAGGCGAGCCGCTCGTGGAGGCGCACCGCGTCGTCGCGGGTGCGGAGCACGAACATGCCGTCCAGGGCCGCCTCGACCGGGTCGTGCCAGGCCCGGGCGCGGACGCCGGTGGTGATCAGCAGCCGGTCGAACGGCACCGACGAGCCGTCGTCGAGCTGGACCCGGCGGTCGGCGAGGTCGAGGCCGATCGCCCTGACGCCGAGCCGCCACGTGGCGTCGAGGTCGGGGCGCGGCAGGGCGGTCGCGTCCGGCGCGACCTGACCGCTGAGGGCCTGCTTCGACAGCGGCGGCCGGTCGTACGGCTCGCCGGACTCGCCGTCGATGAGCGTGAGGGACCCGGTGAACCCCTCCTCGCGCAGCGCCTCGGCGGCCCGCAGCCCGGCGAGTGACGCGCCGACGACGACGATGCGGGACGGGCGGTCCACGACGTGGACGGGGGGCATGTCGTGCACGGAGAGCCGGTCGATCTGGATCGCCTGGACGGGGCACGCGGCCGCTGCTCGCCGGACGCGTTCGCGCTGGTCCTCGGCGGGGGCGGGGTCGTACATGAGGGCCTCGTCGCCCTGCATCCGAAACGAGGAGGGTGCCAGGAAGGCGCACTGGGCGTAGCCCTGACACTTGGTGAGATCAACTACCACGCGCATGTCCCAACGGTCAGCCGGACCCGGCGGCGGTGCCTCACCCTGAGAGGACGGCGGGGGAACTGGGCAGGATCGCGCGGACGACGGTGCCGGCACCCGGCGCGCTCATCACGTCCAGGGTGCCGCCGACCAGCTCGGCCCGCTCCCGCATGGACCGCAGCCCGAGCCGGCCCGGCGACCCCGCGGTGAAGGGCAGGAACCCGACGCCGTCGTCGACGACCTCCAGGACCACGCGGGTGTCGTCGCCGGCGAGCCGGACGGTGACCTGCGAGGCGCCGGCGTGCCGGGCGGCGTTGCCGAGGGCCTCGAGGGCGATGCGGTACAGGGTCTCCTCCACCTGCGGGCTGACCGCCGGCTCGGCGTCCAGCTGCAGCCCCCACCCGGGCGGGACGGCGCCGGTGCCGGGCGCGAAGTGCAGCGCGTCGACGATGCGCCGCAGCGCCGCGGCGAGCCCCGCGCCGACGAGGGTCTCCGGGCGCAGCCGCACGATGATGCCGCGCAGGTCGCTGAGGCCGGCGCTGGCCGTCTCCTGGATCCAGGCGAGGGAGGCGCGGGCGTTGACGGGGTCGCCGTGGACGAGCTCGGCGGCGGTGCCGGCCCCGAGGCTGATGCCGTAGAGGGTCTGCACCACCGAGTCGTGCAGGTCCCTCGCGAGGCGTTCGCGCTCCCGGGTCGCCTGTGTCTCGCCGGTACCGATGGCGAGCGCGGCGACCGCGGCGAAGGCCTCGAGGCGGCGCGGTGGCGGAGGGCGGCGCCGGCCGGCGGCGACGAGCACGCCGGGGACCCCGCCGTGCCCGGGCATCGGCACGCAGCTGACGGCACCCCGCAGCACCACCCGCCCGCCCCGCATCGCGGCGGCGGCGGCGAGCCCGGCGAGCCCGGCGAGGTCCGGCAGCGGCGGGCCGGAGCTCACCCGCACCGCACCCGTGGCGTCGACGACGAGGACCGCCGCCGCCGGAAGGGCGCGCCGGGCGCGGTCGCACACCGAGTGGAGCACCTCGTCGACCGGGACGCCGGCGCGCAGCAGCGCGTGCAGCGCCGCCAGATGCCTCAACTCGGGGCCGCCGCGTGGACCGGCACGAGCCCGACCCGCATGGCGTAGAGGGCGGCCTGGGTGCGGCTCTCGGCGTTGAGCTTCTGCAGGATGTTGCTCACGTGCGTCTTCACGGTCTGCGGCGCGATGTGCAGCTCCCGGGCGATCTGCCCGTTGGCCCGGCCGCGGGCCAGCAGCACCAGGACCTCCTCCTCCCGGCGGGTGAGCTGCGGCGGGGCCGTCGGCACGTGCACGTCCCGGACGAGCCGGGCCGCGACCGCCGGCGACAGCTGCACCTGACCCGCGGCGGCGGCGCGGACCGCGCGGTGCAGCTCCTCGGAGGAGGTGTCCTTCAGCAGGTACCCGACCGCGCCGGCGTGCAGGGCGTCGGCGATGAGCTGCGGCTCCAGGTAGCCGCTGAGGGCGACGACCTCGACCCCGGGCAGCTCACGGCGGATCACGGTGGTCGCGGAGATACCGTCGAGGACCGGCATGAGCAGATCCATGAGGACGAGGTCGGGGCGCAGCTCGTGGGCCAGGCTCACCGCCTCGCGGCCGTCGGCGGCGAACCCGACGGTCTCCAGGTCGCCGCTGAGGGACAGGAAGCCACGCAGGCCCTCGCGGACCATCGCGTGGTCGTCGGCGATCAAGATTTTGATACTCATCGCCGCGCGCTATACCCCGGTGCGGCGTCGAATCACCACGTCCCCGGTCTCGTTCGGCGTACGCCAATTGGGGGAGGACGAAGGTCGCCGCCGCCCACCGACCGTGGCCCGATGTAAGGCGCGCCCGGGGCGAGCATCGTTGCACCGTGACGCCCAACTTGCGCCGGCTGGGCCGGTTTTCGCTGGTGGGAGCCGGCGGTGTGGTGGTCAACAACGGCGCGTTGCTCGTGCTGCACGGGGTGCTCGGACTGGCGCTGCTGCCCGCCACCGTCGCCTCGGTCGAGCTCGCGCTGGTCACCAACTACGTGCTGCACGAGCTCTGGACGTTCCGCCGCCGCCGGTTGTCGCTGCAGCGGTTCGCCTACTTCAGCCTGGCCGGCCTCGCCGCACTGCCGGTCAACGTCGTCGCGGTCCAGCTGCTGGTCGCGCTCGGGATGCACTACCTGCCCGCGAACCTCATCGGCATCGTGGCCGGGTTCGCCGTCAACTTCGCCGTCAGCTCGAAGTGGATTTGGAGTGAACGCACCGATGGAACAGCTGGTGTTGACCATTCTCACCCTGATCTCGCTGGTGCTGACAGTGCAGGCGGCGCACGCGTTGTATCTCATGATCTACACGTGGGACCAGCCCGAGGCGGGCGACCGGGCGCGGGTGCCAGATCAACGTGCTACGCCGGCACTCTCCTTCACCGCCATCCTCCCGGCACGGCACGAGGAGGAGGTCATCCAGCACACCATCGCCCGCGCCGCGTCCGCTGACTATCCGCCGCACCTGGTGCAGATCCTCGTGGTCTGCTCCGCCGACGACGTCGGCACGATCGAGCAGGCACAGGCGCAGGTGAACCGGCTGCGCGCGATGGGCCGCACCAACGTCGAGGTGGTCGTGTTCGACGACGGTCCGATCAACAAGCCGCACGGGCTCAACACCGCGCTGCGGCACGCCACCAACGACGTCGTGGCGATCTTCGACGCCGAGGACGAGGTCGAGCCGCAGCTGTTCGACATCGTCAACACCATCATGATGGGCGAGGACGTCGGCTGCGTGCAGGCCGGCGTGCAGCTGATGAACTTCGACTCCAACTGGTATTCGACGTTCAACGTGCTGGAGTACTTCTTCTGGTTCCGCAGCCGGCTGCACTACCACGCGAAGAACGGCGCGATCCCGCTCGGCGGCAACACCGTGTTCTTCAAGCGGGACCTGATCGAGCGCCTCGGCGGCTGGGACGAGTCGAACCTGACCGAGGACGCCGACATCGGCCTGCGCCTCTCCAGCATGGGCGAGAAGGTCCGGGTCGTCTACGACGACCGCTACGTCACGAAGGAGGAAACGCCACCGACGCTGCAGAGCTTCATCAAGCAGCGGACCCGGTGGTGTCAAGGCTTCATGCAGACCCTCGGCAAGGGCACCTGGAAGCTCATGCCGACCCGCCGGCAGCGGTTCCTCGCCTGGTACACCCTGGCGTTCCCGCACGTGCAGGCGATGCTCGGGGTGTATCTGCCGGTGGCGCTGCTCAGCGCGTTCGTGCTGAGCGTGCCCGTGCCGGTGGCGATGATGTCGTGGCTGCCGGTGCTCCTGCTCGGCGCGCACTTCGTGATGAGCGTCGTCGGCCTGTACGAGTTCACCGGCGCGCACGGGCTGAAAGCCACCCCCGGCACGGTCGTGAAGATGGCGATCACCTGGTTCCCGTACCAGATGGTGCTGTCCTACGCGGCGGCGCGCGCCCTGTGGCGGCAGGTCAAGGGCGAACGCAACTGGGAGAAGACGGCCCACATCGGTGCGCACCGCACCGCGGCGGAGACGGCGGAGCTGACCAATGTCGGCTGACACCCTGCAGCGGCCGGCGAGCCCGGCGGCGCCGACACCGAAGAAGCCGCAGACCCGCGGCTGGCCGCTCATCATCCTGAGCCTGGTGATCGGGCTGGTGACGCACGGCTGGAACATGTTCCGCTACCCGCTGTACCTCACCGACGAGGGCATCTACATGGAGCAGGCGTGGTCCGTGCTCCACATGGGCAAGCTGTCGCCCTACACGTACTTCTACGACCACGCGCCGATGGGCTGGCTCACGATCGCGGGCTGGGTCGCGATCCTGCCCGGCGGCTTCAGCGCCTTCGGCAACGCGATCAACACCGGGCGCGTCCTGATGCTGATCGTGCACCTGGTGTCGGTGTTCCTGCTGTACGAGACGATCCGGCGCTACACCGGCAGCAAGGCCGGCGGGTTCCTCGCGGCGTTCGTGTTCAACGTGTCGCCGCTCGGCGTGTACTACCAGCGCCAGGTGCTGCTGGACAACCTGATGATGTTCTGGATCCTGCTGGGCCTGTACCTGCTGGCCCGCAAGGACGGGCGGATCGTCACCGTGATGGCCGCCGGGACGTGCTTCGGCCTGGCGCTCGTCACGAAGGAGAACGCGCTGTTCATCCTGCCGGGCTGCGCGTACCTACTGCACCGCACGGTGAAGGAGCAGTCGAACCGGCGCTTCGGGCTGTCGTTCTGGTGGTTCGCAGCGCTCGCCCCGGTCATCGGCTACCTGCTCTACGCGCAGATCAAGAACGAGCTGTTCCCGGAGGGGTTCAACTTCAACCTCGCCGCGGCCACCCCCGGTGACCACGTGTCGCTGCTCTACACCGTGTGGTGGCAGCTGCACCGCAACTCCAACAGCAGCAACGGCCTGTCGTTCACCAGCCTGCTCCAGGACAGCTGGCTGTTCAAGGACCGTCACCTGCTCATCGCCGGCACCGCGGCGACGCTGCTCGCCCTCTTCGCCGGCCGCAACAACAAGCGGCTGCGGGGGCCGATGCTGGCGTGCGCGCTGATGGCCGTCGGCTACGGCTTCTACCTGACCCGCAGCGCCCTGCTCGACTTCTACATCGCGCCGATGGTCCCACTGTTCGCGCTCAACATCGGGATGTTCTTCGGCTGGCTGACCCGGCGCACGAAGCCGGCCGGCGCGGCGGTGCTCGTCGCCTGCATCCTGGTGCCGGTGCTCGTCATGCCGGGCGGGTTCCTCGTCAAGTACAACACCAGGGGCCAGCTGGAGTTCAGCGACGCCTACCGGCTGCCGCTGACCCGCCTGCAGGAGCAGCAGGTCGCGTGGATCAAGACGAACGTGTCACCGGACGCGAAGCTCATCATCGACGACGACATCTGGGTCGCGCTGCACGACAACGACCCGCCGTACAAGCACGCCTACCCGCACTACAAGGCCACGTCCGACCCGGACGTGCGGGACAAGGTCTTCGCCTCCAGCTGGCAGAACGTCGACTACGTCGTGATGTCGAACAAGATGCGCGACGCGCTGGAGCGCGGCGGCGAGACCTGGATCCTCGAGGCGATCGACCAGCACGGGCAGACCGTGTGGCAGGCGACCCGCGGCGACGTCTCACTGCAGATCATCAAGATCGGTGCAACCTCGTGAGCGAGTTGGAGTGACGATGCAAACCCTGAAGCGCCGGCTGGCACCGGCGAAACGTCGTCCGTCGGCGGCGAAACGCCGCCGGCGGGTGTCCCGGCCGAAGATCTCCGGCCGCCGGCTGCTGATCGCCGCGGTCGCCGCGTTCCTGCTGATCAGCGTCGGTCGTTCGGTGCTGCCGGCGCTGGGTATCGAAACACCGAAGATGCCGTCGTTCGGCGGTGGCGGCGACACGCCGACGGCGCCGGTGACCAAGGCGCCGAAGGCGCCGACCGTCGACCTCAACGGGGTCATGGTGCACGGTGGCGGCGATCCGATGGTCACGCTGAACCCTGGCCTGGTGCGGCTCGGCGGCTCGGTCACGGCCAGCGGGTCCGGCTTCGACCAGGGGTCCATGGTCGACGTGTTCCTGGGGCCGTCCGCCACCGCGGCGCAGCCGTCCAAGGGCGCCGCCAAGAACGCCAAGGGCAGCAAGCCCGTCCAGGTCGGCACCGCGAAGGCCGGCAAGTACGGCATCTTCACGGTGAACTTCTCGTTCCCCACCAAGATGACCTCGCCCGTGATGGAGGTGACCGCACAGGCGCGCGGCAGCGACAAGGTCGCCAAGGCCGAGGCGGCCGTCGCCCAGGGCGCCGGGCAGGCGACGCTGTCCGCCATCGTCGGCAAGCCCGGCGACGTCGTCAACCTGACGGTGAAGGGCTTCTCCCCGGGCGAGGAGCTGCAGGTCTTCTGGGGGCGGATCAATGGTGACCCCACCCTCACCCTCAAGGCCGACGAGGATGGCTCCGTGGGTAAGACGCCGATCAAAGTTGGGGTCACGGCGGTAGGGACGACCAGTCTTGTGGTCGTGGGCAAGACGAGTGGGGCGGCGGCGAGCGCGCCGTTCCAGGTGCTGCGGCTGTACCCGTCGATCAAGCTCGCGCCCTACGCGGTGAAGGCGACCCAGTCGATCACCTTCTCCGGCGCCGGGTTCGCGCCGGGCGAGCGGGTCCTGGTGCGGCTGAACTCCGCCGGCGGGCAGCCGGTCATGGCGGTCCCGACCGACGGCGCCGGGTCCTTCAAGGGCGCCGGGCTCACCATGCCGTACCAGCTCAAGGGCGCCCAGTCGCTGGTCTTCATCGGCGAGCAGAGCCGGGCGGCGGCGTCCACGGGGTTCACGATCCTGCCCTACATGCCGCAGGCCAGGACCAACGCCTACGGCGGCCTGCCCGGCACGGTCGTCAACTTCTACGCCACGCAGTTCGCGCCGAACGAGGCCGTGCACGTCTACGCGAAGACGTCCAAGGGCGCGAAGGGTGAGCTCGTGTCCGCGTTCCGGGTCAACAAGGCCGGCACCGCCCGCGCCGTCGGGCAGTACACGATCCCCGGCAACACCGAGAACAGTGTCATCTTCGAACTGAGGGGGCAGCTCAGCGGCTCGACCGCGACCGTCAACTTCAAGGTCGACTCGTCCGGCGGGCCGGTCGACATCCCGACGCCGAAGCCGTACGTACTGCCGAAGGACTTGGAGAAGTAGCCCCGGTGTACTGGCAGGCATTCCGGGCCGCCCCGGAGGCGTTGGTAGTGCTCGACGCCGCCGGGGTGGTCCGGCTCGCCAGCAGCGCCGCCGAGGCGCTCTTCCACCGGACCACCGTCGACCTGGTCGGGCGCCGCGTCGGGGAGCTGTTCGTCAGCGACCCGCGCGGCGCGCTCGGCGCGGAGACGGGCGACGAGCCCGTCTACACCGGCTCGGCGATCCGCCTGCCGGGCGGCGCCGAGGTGCCGGTCGACGTGCGACTGGGCACCCTGCCCGGCGACCCGAGCGGGCTCGTCGTGCTCGCCGTCGACGACCAGGGCGCCGGCGGCCTGTCCCGGTCCAGCCTCGAGCACCGCGTGACCCGGCTGCAGCAGGAGGGCGCCGCGCAGGAGCAGGCGCTCGGCGACGTCATCCTCAACCAGGAGCGGGAGCGGGCCCGCATCGCCGCCGGGGTGCACGACGACAGCCTGCAGGTGATCACCGCGGCGATGCTGCGGCTGCAGCACCTGCGCCGCCGGCTGCGCGACCCCCGCAACCTGGAGCTGCTCAGTAAGCTTGAGGAGAGCCTGGCCCTCGCCGCCGACCGGCTGCGGCGGCTGATCTTCGACTTCCGGCCGCCGAAGCTGACCAGCGAGGGGCTCGCCGCGGCGACGAGGGACCTGCTCGACGGGCTCGCCGAGGACCACTCGCTGGCCGTACACCTGGACAACCGGCTGCGGGACGAGCCGGCGCTGCCCACCCGGCTCCTGCTCTTCAGGATGCTGCAGGAGGCCGTCGCCAACGTCTACAAGCACGCTGACGCCGACGAGTGCACGGTGATCCTCGACGAGCAGGACGGCGGCTACCTGATCCGGGTCGTCGACGACGGGGTCGGCGCCGAGGAGTTCGAGACCGACGCGGGGCACCTCGGCCTGGTGCTGATGCGGGAGCGGGCGGCGCTGGCCGGCGGGTGGTTCCGGATCGGCAGCGTGCCCAGGGGCAGCGCCGGCAGTGGCACGACCGTCACGTTCTGGGTGCCGCGCGGCGCCGACCTGCAATCCAAAGGAGCCGCCTGATGCGCTACCGCGTGCTGATCGTCGAGGACCACCAGGTGGTCGCCGAAGGCCTCGCCGCGCTGCTCAACGAGCACGACGAGCTGCGTGTCGTCGCCATCGCCGGCGGCGTCGGGGAGGTCGAGCACCTCGCCGACGTCGAGCGGGTCGACGTGGTGCTGTGTGACTACTGGCTGCCCGACGGCACCGGCCCCGAGGCGGTCGCCGCGCTGCGGCTGCACCAGCCCGACGTCGCGATCGTGTTCCTCAGCGCCGACACCAGCGACGAGGTGATCCTCGCGGCGCTGGAGGCCGGCGCCGCCGGCTACCTGGTGAAGAGCGCCGGCGGGGCCGACGTCGCGGACGCGGTGCGCCGGGCGATCGACGGGGAGATCCTCGTGCCGGCCCGCCAGCTGGCGAAGCTCCTCGCGCGGCGGCGGGAGCGCTCGCACCGCTCCGCGGAGCACGCCCGGCGGCTGGACAGCCTGACCCCGAGGGAGCGGCAGATCCTGACCCTGATGACCTCCGGCATGGACAACCGTGACATCGCCAGGGAGCTGAGCATCAGCTACACCACCGTCCGCAGCCACGTGCGGCATCTGCTGTCGAAGATGGGTGCCCGGTCGAAGCTGGAGGCCGTCGTACGAGCGGCGGACTGGGACGCTCCTACAGTTGCGCCATGAGGGCGCTCCTACAACTGCACTATGAGCATTTCGGACATTGGTACGCTGACCTGAAATTTCCGAATCCGTAATGTTTTGACCTGCCCGACGTCGTCGTACGTGAGGACAGGTCTTGAAGCGTTCCCGTCTTGTGTGGCTCAGCGCCACCCTGGTGCTCGCCGCCGCCGCTGTCACCACCGGTGGTCTTGTCATGCGCAACTCCGAGGAGAAGCACGGTCCGGCCACGGCGGCCGGCCGGCAGCTCCAGCTGCCGTTGCACACCAACGGCAACCGCATCGTCGACGCCGGCGGGCGGACGGTCACCTTCACCGGGGTCAACTGGTTCGGCCTGGAGACCAACACGTTCGCCCCGCACGGGCTGTGGTCCCGCTCCCTGGACGACATGCTCGACCAGATGGCCGCGCAGGGCTTCAACTCGGTGCGCCTGCCCTTCAGCAACGAGCTCTTCGACGCCGCCTCGAAGCCCAACGGCGTCGACTACAAGCTCAACCCGGACCTGCAGGGGCTCACCGGCCCGCAGATCATGGACAAGGTGGTCGAGGGCATCACCAAGCGCGGGATGATGGTCATCCTCGACCGGCACCGGCCGACCTCGCAGGGCCAGAGCAACCTCTGGTACACCGACAAGGTCAGCGAGGAGCGGTGGATCTCCGACTGGAAGATGCTCGCGAAGCACTACCGTGACAACCCGCTCGTCGTCGGCGCCGACCTGCACAACGAGCCGCACGGCGAGGCCACCTGGGGCACCGGCGGCGACAAGACCGACTGGCGGGCCGCCGCGGAGCGGGCCGGCAACGCCATCCTGGCTGAGAACCCCGACTGGCTGATCGTCGTGGAGGGCATCGAGTCCTACGACGGCGACGGGTACTGGTGGGGCGGCAACCTCCAGGGCGCGGCCAAGGACCCGGTCCGGCTCAAGGACCAGTCGAAGCTGGTGTACTCCGCGCACGACTACAGCCCCAAGGTGTGGTCGCAGCGCTGGTTCACCGACCCGGCGTTCCCGGCCAACATGCCGGCGCTGTGGGACAAGCAGTTCGGCCACCTCGTCAAGAACAACGTGGCCCCGGTCCTGATGGGCGAGTTCGGCGGCCGCTCCGTCGCGGAGAAGGACGCCCAGGGCAACAAGGACCTCGAGGGCATCTGGCAGCGGCACCTCATCTCCTACATGAAGGAGAACGGGTTCAGCTACACGTACTGGTCCTGGAACCCCAACTCCGGCGACACCGGCGGGGTCCTGAAGGACGACTGGAAGACGATCGACCAGGCGAAGATGGACCTGCTCAAGTCGTACCAGTCGACGCCGACGGCCAAGAAGCCCTAGGCAGTCGTCGATGGCCCTCCCTGCGCTGTTATGTTCAGCGTGGGGAGGGCCTCATGCCTGAACGGGACCTTACGGTCGGCGACCTGCAAGCGATCCTCACTGTGCCGCCGGACGCGCCCCGGGCCGGTCTGGTGCTGGTCGACGGCTCCGGGCCCGCCACGCGGCACGACTGGGTCGGCATCCCCGGCTGGCTGGCCGGGCGCGGGGTGGCCACGCTGCGGCACGACAAGCCGGCCGGCTGGTGGGCGCAGAGCTTCGCCGACCGGGCCGCCGAGGCCCTCGCCGCCGTCGCCGCCCTGCGCGCCGAGACCGGCGTGGAGCGGGTCGGCCTCATCGGCTACAGCCAGGGCGGCTGGATCTCCTTCCTCGCCGCCACCGGCCGGCCGGAGGCCGTCGACTTCGTGATCACCGTGTCCGGGCCGGCGGTCGGCATCGCCGAGCAGGAGCGCGTCCGGATCGAGCGGGCGCTGCGCCGCGCCGGGCACCCGCCCGCCGTCGTCGACGAGGCGATGCGCTGGGTCGACGAGCGCGCCGCCAGGCTCGCCGTCGGCGACCCGCCCGCCCAGGTCCTCGACGCGCAGCACCGGCACGCCGGCCGCGAGTGGCACGACGTGGCCGCGGCCGCGCCGTACGACACCGTGGAGACCCTCGCGTTCTTCGCCCAGGCGCTGAGCTTCGACCCCGCCGCGGTCGTCCCGCACCTGCGCTGCCCGATCCTCGCCCTGTTCGGCGCCGCCGACGAGCTCGTGCCCGTCGAGCGCAGCGTCGCGGTCCTCGCCGAGCGCCTCTCCGGGCTGCACCGCGGGCGCAACGCCGTCGCCGTCCTCCCCGGCGCCGACCACATGCTCTTCGTCACCGAGGGTGAACATTCCCCGGTGTTTCTGTCGATGTTGGGGGCGTTCCTCGACCTCGTGGCCGTCTCGTAGGGCATCGAACCGGGCAACCCGCCCGACTTGTGTGGTCCGCCCACATAGCTCGGTGCCCTGCGCCACTCCTAGCGTGTGCGAACACCGCCAGCAGGCGCTGGCCTTAACAAGGCGTTCACACGGAGGAAGCGTGATTCGGCAGACGACTGCGCCGCGGCGGGTACTGTTCGCGGCGCTCGGGTTGGGCATCGCGGCGACGTTCACGGCGGCGTGCAGCAGCCCCCAGGAAGCGGCGCAGGAGCCGGCGAAGGACGGCACCCCCATCAAGGTCGGCCTCGTCTACTCGCAGACCGGTGCCCTCGCCGGCTACGGCAAGCAGTACATCGAGGGCTGGAAGGCGGGCCTCGCCTTCGCGACCAAGGGCACCGGCAAGGTCGGCAACCGCCCGGTCGAGGTCAAGGAGGTCGACGACGCGGGTGACCCGGCGAAGGCCGTCTCCGCCGCCAAGGACCTCATCGGCCAGGGCTACAAGATCATCGCCGGCAGCACCGGCTCGGCCGTCGCCGGCCAGGTCGCGCCGCTCGCCGCGCAGAACAAGGTGCTCTTCATCTCCGGGCCGGCCGCGTCCGATGCGGTCACCGGCGTCAACAAGTACACCTTCCGCTCCGGCCGCCAGTCCTACCAGGACGTCCTCGCGGCGAAGTCCTACCTGCCGTCGCCGACGGGCAAGAAGGTCCTCGTGTTCGCGCAGGAGGGCACCTTCGGCAAGTCCAACGCCGACGCGGTCAAGGCCGTCATCGGCGGCGCCGGCGCCACCGTCGACAACCTGTTCGTCCCGGCCAGCGCGACCGAGTTCACCGGCTTCGCCGCCCAGGCGAAGGGCGCCAAGGCCGACATGATCTTCGTGGCGTGGGCCGGCACCACCGCCCCGGCCATGTGGCAGGCGCTCGACCAGCAGGGCGTGCTCGGCTCGACCATGGTCGTCACCGGCATCGACCAGCGCGCCTCCTGGGCCACGTTCGGCGCGGCCGGCAGCAAGCTGTCGCTGCTCGCGCACTACTTCGACGGCGCCAGCGACAACGAGGCCACCACCGCGCTGCGCAAGGGCGTCGAGGGCGGCAAGGTCGACCTGTTCCACCCGGACGGCTTCACCGCCGCGCAGATGGTGGTGCGGGCGGCCGGCGAGGGCGGCGACGACGCCGACAAGATGGTCACCGCGCTCGAGGGCTGGAGCTTCGACGGCGTCAAGGGCAAGCTGACGGTCCGCAAGGAGGACCACGCCCTGCTGCAGCCGATGTTCCAGGGCAAGTTCTCCGGCTCCGGCGCCGACCTGAAGCCGGAGCTCGTCAAGGCGATCGACCCGGCCGACGCGGCCCCGCCGGTCGTCCAGATGAAGGGCTGACGGTTGTTCCCCCGAACCAACACGCCGCATGTTGGGGTCACGGCCGGGGCGGTTGACGCCCCGGCCACCGGCCTGCTGTCGACCAGGCGGCTGACCTGGAAGATCGGCGAGGTCGCGATCGTCGACCACGTCTCGATCGACCTGGCCGAGGGCGAGTTCCTCGCCGTGATCGGCCCCAACGGCGCGGGCAAGACCTCGCTGTTCAACCTGATCTCCGGCCTGCGCCGCCCGACGGACGGCTCGGTCACGCTCGCCGGGCACGACGTCACGCGGCTCGCGCCGCACCGCCGGGCCCGCCGCGGCCTCGGCCGCACCTTCCAGTCGTCGTCGGTGTTCGGGTCGCTGACCGTGGCGCAGAACGTGCGGCTCGCCGTGCAGGCCCGCCGGGGCGGCTCGATCCGGCCCTTCCCGCTGCGCGGGGCGGACAAGGACATCGCCGAGCGCGCCGACCGGGTGCTGTGGCGGGTCGGGCTCGACCACCGCGCCGGCACCCTGGCCGGCACCCTCGCCCACGGCGAGAAGCGCAAGCTGGAGATCGCGCTGCTGCTCGCCGGCGAGCCGAAGGTGCTCCTGCTGGACGAGCCGATGGCCGGCGTCAGCGCCGAGGACGTCCCGGGGCTGGTCGCGCTGATCAAGACGCTGACCCGCGACGAGCGGCGCAGCGTCCTCATGGTGGAGCACCACATGGACGTCGTGCTCGACCTGGCGGACCGGGTGGCCGTCATGCACCACGGCGCCCTGCTCATCTGCGACACGCCGGAGGTCGTCATGGCCGACCGCACCGTCCAGGAGGCGTACCTGGGGGAGAAGCTGTGAGACATCCTCTGAGCACGGTTATGTCGACTCGCTTCGCTCCCCGACATAACCGAAATGTCGGACATGTTCGCGCAGCGGACATGTCCGGGAAGGTGGCACCGTGACCGCCATTCTCGATATTTCGGATTTGTCGGTCAAGGTGGGCGGGTCGCACATCCTGCAGGGCGTCACGTTCTCCGTGCAGCCGCAGGGCGTCACCGCGCTGCTCGGCCGCAACGGCGTCGGCAAGACCACCACGCTCAAGGCCGTCCTCGGCCTCATGCCGCGCGCCGCGGAGATCACCGGCCGGGTCGGCTTCGCCGGCGGCAGCATCCTGCGGCAGCCCACGTTCCGGCTGGTCCGGCAGGGCCTCGGCTACGTGCCCGAGGACCGCGGCGTCTTCGCCGGGCTCACCGTCGCGGAGAACCTGCGGCTCGCCGAGCGCGCCGGCACGGCCCCCGACTACGAGACCGTCCACGGCCTCTTCCCGGAGCTGCGCAAGCGGGCCCGGCAGCGGGCCGGCACCCTGTCCGGCGGCCAGCAGCAGATGCTGGCGATCGGCCGGGTCCTGCTCAACCCCAACCGGCTGCTGCTCATCGACGAGCCGACGAAGGGCCTCGCCCCGAAGGTCGTCACCGAGGTCGCCGCCGCGCTGGAGGCCGTCGCCGCCGTCGTGCCGATGCTGCTCGTCGAGCAGAACCTGGCGGTGGTGCGCCGGATGGCCCGCCACGCCGTCGTCATCGCCAACGGCCGCGTCGCGTACACCGGCGGGGCCGGCGACCTGCTCGACTACACCGAGAAGACCAAGGCGCTGCTCGGCGTCGGCAAGGGAGAGCACGCATGAGCACGTTTGTGCTGTTGACCTTGACCGGGCTGGGTCTCGCCGCCCTGTACTTCCTCGTCGCGTCCGGTCTGGCGCTGGTCTTCGGGCTCGCCGACGTGCTCAACTTCGCGCACGGGCTGTTCCTGTCCGTCGGCGCGTACGGCACCTGGTGGGCCTCCGGCAACCTCCCCGGCGCCGGGGCCTCCGGATGGGGCTTCGTCCTCGCCGTCGCGTTCGGCGTCCTCTGCGGCACGGTCGTCGCCGCGCTCGTCGAGCTGGTGCTGATCCGGCCGCTGTACTCGCGCACCATCGAGCAGGTCCTCGTCACCGTCGGGCTGTCGCTGGCCGGCGTGGCGCTGCTGCAGGCGTCCTGGGGCGCGGACCCGCGGACCTACCCGCGGCCGCAGTGGACGCAGGAGCTGACCGAGATCGCCGGCGCCCGCGTCCCCAACGACCGCTTCCTGCTCATCGGCGCGGCCGCGGTGGTCCTCGCCGGCCTGCTCGCGTTCCTCAAGTACACCCGCATCGGCCTGGTCATCCGCGCCGGTGTCGAGGACCGGTCCATGGTCACCGCGCTCGGCATCGACGTGCGCCGCGCGTTCACGCTCGTCTTCGCGATCGGGGGCGCCGCCGCCGCGCTCGCCGGCGCGCTCGGCGGGGTCTACGCCGGCTCGATCTCCCCGACCGGCGGCAGCTCGCTGCTCATCTTCGGCTTCATCGTCGTCGTCATCGGCGGGATGGGCTCGGTGGTCGGGGCCGCCTACGCCGCCGTCGCCGTCGGGCTGCTGCAGCAGTTCGTCAACTACACCTCACCGGGGCTCGGCGACATCTGCGTCGTCGCGCTCCTGGCGATCGTGCTGCTCGTCCGCCCGCAGGGCATCACCGGAAAGGTCGCCACCTCATGATGACGGACACCGCGGTGACCCCCGGCGGCACCGTGCCGAAGCCGCGCCGGAAGTGGCACCCCGCCCGGTTCGGGCCGCTCGTCTTCCTGGTCGTGCTCATCGCGCTGCCGTACTGGTCGATCTCCATCCCGGGCGTGTTCGACGCGGCGATCAACAAGCCCGGCACGCTGCAGCTGCTCGCGCTGTGCCTGGTGTTCGGCGCCCTCGCCACCGGCTACGACCTGCTCTTCGGGCGCACCGGGCTGCTGTCCTTCGGCCACGCGCTCTACTTCGCCGCCGGCGTCTACGGCACCGACGTCCTCGTCACCAAGGCGGGCTTCCCGCTGTGGCAGGCCGTGCTCCTCGCCGTCGTCGGCACCGCCGCGATCGCCGCGGCGCTCGGGGCGATCGCGCTGCGGACCAACGGCATCGCCTTCGCCATGGTCACCCTTGCCTTCGCGCAGGTCGGCGCGATCACCATCGGGCGCGACCCGGGCGGGCAGACCGGTGGCGAGGAGGGCCTGCCGATGGACACGTCGGGCGTGCCCGACGCGCTCGTCGGCGTCACCAACACCGTGAACCTGTACTGGCTCGCGGTCGGCGTCGCCGTCGTCACTGTCCTGGTCGTGCACGCCATCGCCGACGCGCCCGCCGGGCGGGTGCTCGCCGCGATCCGCGACGACGAGCGCCGCGTCGGCGTGCTCGGCCTCGACCCGTACCGGTACAAGCTGTTCGCGTTCACCGTCGCGGGTGGGCTCGCCGGCCTCGCCGGTGCCATGTACGCGCTGCTGATCGGCGGCGCCACCCCGCACGTGGCGGCGTCCGACCAGACGCTGACGCTGCTCGTCATGGTCGTGCTCGGCGGCCCCGGCACCCGGTGGGGGCCGCTGATCGGCGGGATGCTCTTCACGTACCTCGACTACCGGCTCGTCGCGTTCGGCCGCTCCGACGCCGTCGACAGCCTGCCGGGCGTGCTGAGCGGGCCGCTGTCGCAGCCGCTGTTCGTGCTCGGCACGGTCTTCATCCTCGCCGTGTACTTCTTCCCCGGCGGCCTCGCCGGCCTGCGGACCCGCCTCGGACCCCTTGCGAGGTGGATACCGGACCGCCGATGAGCGGTCCCCCCGGGCACCGGTCGATTCGATCACCATCGAATCGACCGGTGTCTTTTTTGTGTGGGGTACGGGCACACGCTTACACGGGCAAATGTATGGATCGCCTCCATGGCCTGGGTGTGGCGCCGGTCATAGCGTTCGCCGCAACGGCGGGCCACATGTGACCGCCACCCGCCCACCGCCACGAGGAGGTGTGTCCCCCGATGGACGGTCCCGCCCTGACAGCGCGCGGTCTCACCCGTGACTTCCGCGGC
Source organism: Dactylosporangium sp. NPDC049742 (assembly GCF_040674675.1). NCBI lineage: Bacteria > Bacillati > Actinomycetota > Actinomycetes > Micromonosporales > Micromonosporaceae > Dactylosporangium > Dactylosporangium sp. NPDC049742. The sequence continues at coordinate 141,412 of NZ_JBFANF010000010.1, forward strand.
TTCCGGGCCGTCGACGCGGTCGACCTCACCGTCGCCGCCGGCAGCGTGCACGCGCTCGTCGGACCCAACGGCGCCGGCAAGACGACGCTGTTCAACCTGCTCACCGGGTTTCTCGCACCGACCGCCGGGCGGATCGAGCTCGGCGGTGACGACATCACCGGGCTCCCGCCGGAGCGGGTCGCCCGCCTCGGCGTCGCCCGCTCCTTCCAGATCACCAGCCTCTTCCCGCAGCAGACCGTGCGGACCCACGTCGAGCTGGCCCTGCAGAGCGCGACGGGGCTCGGCTGGTCGTTCTGGCGCAGCCACCGGCTCCTGGACCGCTTCTCGGCCCGCGCCGGCGAGCTGCTCGACCTGGTCGGCCTCGGCGACGCGGGGGAGACCCTGGCCGGCAGCCTGGCGTACGGGCGCAAACGGGCCCTCGAGCTGGCCATCGCGCTCGCGCTGGACCCGAAGGTGCTGCTGCTGGACGAGCCGACCGCCGGGATGGGCCTGGAGGACGTCGACCGCACCGTCGAGCTCATCGCGGCCGTCCGGGACGGCCGGACGGTGGTGCTGGTCGAGCACAACATGCGCGTCGTCGGCCGGCTCGCCGACACCGTCACGGTCCTGCAGGCCGGCCGGGTCCTCGTCGAGGGCCCCTATGAGCAGGTCCGCACCGATCCGCGGGTGATCGAGGCCTATCTGGGGAGCTCCGATGTTGCACATTGACGGTCTCTCGGCGTGGTACGGCGAGGCGCAGGTCCTGCGCGACGTCGACCTGTTCGTGCAGCGGGGCGAGGTCGTCACCCTCTGCGGGCGCAACGGCGCCGGCAAGACCACGCTGCTGCGCTGCGTCATGGGGCTGCACACCTCGCAGTCCGGCACCGTCCGGCTCGCCGACGAGGACGTCACCGCGCGCAAGGTCCACCAGCGGGCCCGCCGCGGCCTCGGCTGGGTGCCCGACGACCGCGGCGCCTACGCCACGCTGACCGTCGCCGAGCACCTCACCCTCCCGCCCGTCGTCGGGCCGTCCCCGTGGAGCCTGGAGCAGGTCCACGAGGCGTTCCCGGCGCTGTACACCCGGCGCTCCAGCCCGGCCACCAAGCTCTCCGGCGGCGAGCAGCAGATGCTGGCCCTCGCCCGCGTGCTGCGGATGGGCGCCACGGTCCTGCTCTGCGACGAACCCACCGAGGGGCTCTCCCCGCTGCTGGTCCAGCAGGTCGGCGAGATCCTGCGCCGGGCCAAGGAGCACGGCGTCACCGTCCTGCTCGTCGAGCAGAACCTGCACTTCGCCACCACGGTCGCCGACCGCCACTACCTCCTCGCCGAGGGGCGGATCGTCGGCGCGTTCGACAACACCGACATCCAGTCCCGCGAGGCCGAACTCCTCGCACACCTCGGGATCTAGGAGAAATATCATGAGAAAAGCGCTCGCGGCCGGTGCCGCCCTCTGCGTCGCCCTGTCGGGCTGCGGTGGCGGCGGACCCCGCTCCGGCGGGAGCTCGAAGCTCACCGGCGACAAGCTCGTCCTCGGCATCCTCAACGACCAGTCCGGCGTCTACGCGCAGCTGTCGGGCAAGAACTCGGTCGTGGCCGTGAACATGGCGATCGAGGACTTCAAGGCCAAGTACGGCGACAAGGCGATCACGAAGAACATCTCCGTGGAGACCGCCGACCACCAGAACAAGCCCGACGTGGCGAACACCCGCGCCGCGGAGATGTACGACCGGCTCGGCGTCGACGCGATCCTCGACGTGCCGACGTCCTCGGCCGCGCTGAAGGTCGCCGACGTCGCCAAGGCGAGCAAGAAGCTCTACTTCAACATCTCCGGCGCGACCACCGACCTGACCGGGAAGTCCTGCAACAAGTACACCTTCCACTACGCCTACGACACCGCGATGCTGGCCAACGGCACCGGCACCGCGACCACCCAGGCGGGCGCGAAGAACTGGTACATCGTCTACCCCGACTACGCCTTCGGCCAGGACATGGAGAAGTCCTTCAAGGCCGCGATCGCCAAGGGCGGCGGCAGCGTCGTGGCGAGCGACCCGACCCCGTTCCCCAACGACAACTTCTCCACGTTCCTGCTCAAGGCGCCGACGCTCAACCCGAAGCCCGACGTGCTCGGCACCATGCAGGCCGGCGCCGACCTGGTGAACCTGGTCAAGCAGTACAACGAGTTCAAGCTGCGGGACAAGGGCGTCGGGCTCGCCGTCGGGCTCATGTTCCTCACCGACATCCACTCGCTGACCCCCGATGCCCTGGCGGGCACGACGTTCACCGACGCGTGGTACTGGAACTTCGACGCCGAGAACCGCGCCTGGGCCGACAAGTTCTCCGCCCGTGCCGGCGGCCAGCGGCCCACGTTCGCCCACGCCGCCAACTACTCCGCGGCGATGCAGTACCTGGAGGCCGTGCAGGCCGCCGGTACCGACGACGCCGACGCCGTGGTGAAGCAGCTGGAAGGCAAGAAGGCCAACGACTTCTTCCTCCGCAACGGGGAGTTCCGCGCCGCCGACCACCGGGTCGTGCACGACGCCTACCTCGCCAAGGTGAAGCCGGCGAGCGAGGTCAAGGAGCCCTGGGACTACGAGCAGATCGTCAAGACGATCCCCGCCCAGGAGGCGTTCCGCGCCCCGTCGGCCGACTGCAAGCTCTAGTCCGATGGGTTTCCTCACCCACACGTTCAACGGACTGGTCGGGGGCAGCTTCTACGCGTTGCTCGCCCTCGGCCTGTCGGTCATCTTCGGCATGCTGCGGGTGGTGAACTTCGCCCACGGCGCGTTCTACATGCTCGGCGCGTTCGGCGCCTACGTGCTGCTCGCCGAGGCCGGGATCTCCTTCTGGTGGGCGCTGCTCGTGGTGCCGCTGGTGCTCGGCCTGCTCGGGATCCTGCTGGAGCGCGGGCTGATCCGCCGGCTGTCCACACTGGACCCGCTGTACAACTTCCTGCTCACGTTCGGGCTCACGCTCATGCTGCAGGACGTGGTGAAGTCGCGGTACGGCTCGCAGTCCAACCCCTACGGCGCGCCGGCCGGGCTGCGGGGGACCGTCGACTTCGGGCTGTTCGACTTCCCGGCGTACCGGGTGTTCGTGTTCGGCGTGGCCGTGCTGCTGTGCGTCGCCGTGTGGTGGCTGCTGACCCGCACCCGGGTCGGCACCGTCGTGCGGGCCGCCACCGAACGCCCCGAGCTGACCCGCGCCCTCGGCATCGACGTCGGGCGGTGGATTGCGCCCGTCTTCGGCTTCGGCGTCGCCCTCGCGGCCCTCGCCGGGGTGCTCGCCGCGCCGATGCGGGCGGTGAACCCGCTCATGGGCGCCGACCTGATCATCGGCGTCTTCGCGGTCGTCGTCATCGGCGGCCTCGGCTCGGTCTTCGGCAGCGTCGCCGCGGGCTTCGCGATCGGCCTGCTGCAGGCGTGGAGCGAGGCATACGGGCCGGCGCTGCTCGCGCAGACCCTCATCTTCCTGGTCATGGCCCTGGTCCTGCTCTTCCGGCCGGCCGGGCTCTTCGGGCGAGAGGAGCTGCCGACATGACCGGGCAGCGGAGCGGCTCGGCCCGGTCATCATGTGGCAGGTTCGGGGCAGGCCGGCGCCGGAGCGTAGCGGAGGTGACGGCATGACCGGGCTGATGCTGCAACGGGTGAGGACCCCGCGGTGGGTCGGCTGGGGCCTGGTCGCGGTGGGGGCGCTCATCGCGCTCTGGCTGCCCAACGGGCTCTATCCGGCGGTCGCGGTGGACATGCTGTGCTGGGCGCTCTTCGCCGTCGCGATCGATCTGCTGCTGGGGTACGGCGGGCTGCTGTCCTTCGGGCACGCGGCCTTCTGGGGGACCTCGGCGTACACCGCCGGGATCATCGCGGCGCGGGTGGGCGTGCCCTTCCCCGTCGCGGTGCTCGGCGGCGCCCTCGCCGCGGCCGCCCTCGCGGTGCCGATCGGCTACCTCGCCGTGAAGCGCTCCGGGATCTACTTCGCGATGGTGACCCTGGCCTTCGCGCAGATGGTGTACTTCGTGGCCAACGAGTGGTCGTCGGTGACCGGCGGCGAGAACGGGCTGCAGAGCGTGCCGCGGGAGCTGTTCGGGCTCGACCTGTCGGACCCGTACTACTTCTACTACGCGGCGCTGCCCCTCGCCGCGCTCGGGCTGCTGCTCGCGTGGCGGATCGTGCACTCGCCGTTCGGCCGGGTGCTGGTCGCGATCCGGGACAACCCGGCCCGGGCCCGCGCGCTCGGCTACCCGGCCCACCGGTACAAGCTGCTGGTCTTCGTCCTGTCGGCGTTCGTCGCCGGGCTCGGCGGCGGGCTCTTCGCGGTCGCGCACGGCTTCGTCTCCCTCGACGTCGTGCACTGGACGACCTCGGGCAAGGGCGTGGTGCTCGTCGTGCTCGGCGGCATCGGCACGCTGTGGGGCGGGGTGGTCGGCGCGGCCCTGGTGGTGAACCTGGAGGACCAGCTGTCGCAGGCGGGCTTCACGCTGATCGGCCTGGTCACCGGGGGCATCTTCGTGCTCGTCGTGCTGCTCTTCCGGCGCGGCCTGTGGGGGTCCGCCGTGGCACTGGTCCGCCGTTTTGTTCCCTAGTGTGATCGCCCGCACATTCTGATACGAGACGGTTCCGTATCGCTTCGCCTTCCCTTAGGTTGGTGGAGGATACGGAACTGTTCCGTATCGTATCGCGCGTTCGCTCACTGGGGGCTTGAACCACATGGACGCAGCCACACCCAACACCGGACATCCCCGCCGCTGGGCCATCCTCGGCGTGCTCGTCATCAGCCTGCTCGTCGTCGTGCTGGACAACACCGTCCTCAACGTCGCCATGCGCACGATCGCCGACCCCGTGCACGGCCTGGGCGCGACCCAGAGCGAGCTGGAGTGGTCGATCAACTCCTACACCCTGGTCTTCGCCGGTCTGCTCTTCACCGCCGGCATCCTCGCCGACCGGCTCGGCCGGCGGATCACGCTCACCGTCGGGCTCGTGCTCTTCGGCATCGCGTCGCTCGTCTCCGCGTACGCCGACTCGCCCGCCCAGCTGATCTGGGCCCGCGCCCTCATGGGCCTCGGCGCCGCGGCGGTCATGCCCTCGACCCTGTCGATCATCGCCAACGTCTTCGACCCGCGCGAGCGGGCCAAGGCGATCGGCGTCTGGGCCGGCGCCGTCGGTCTCGGCGTCGCGATCGGCCCGATCGTCGGCGGCCTGCTGCTCGAGCACTTCTGGTGGGGCTCGGTCTTCCTGATCAACGTCCCGATCGTCGTCGTCGGCGTGGTCCTCGTCAGCGTGCTCATCCCCGAGTCGCGGGACCCGCGCCCCGGGCGCATCGACATCGTCGGCGTGGTCCTGTCCATCATCGGCCTGACGCTGCTCACGTACGGTGTGATCGAAGGCGGCGAGTCCGGCTTCGGCGAGCTCAAGTCCTGGGGCACCCTGGCCGCCTCGGCCGCCGTCCTCGCCGCGTTCGTGCTCTACGAGCGGAGCATCGAGTTCCCGTCGCTGGACGTGAAGCTCTTCGCCAACCGCCAGTTCTCCGCCTCCACCGCGATGATCGGCCTGGTCTTCTTCGCCGCGATGGGCGCCATGTTCACCAGCGCCTTCTACCTGCAGCTGGTGCGCGGCTACGGCCCGCTCGCCTCCGGCGCGCTCTTCGTGCCCTTCGCGCTCGGCCAGCTCGTCTTCGCCCCGCGCAGCGCCGCGATGGTCAAGCGCTTCGGCCCCAAGGCGGTCAGCACCACCGGCCTGCTCCTCGTCTCGCTCGGCCTGGCCGGCTGGATCTTCATCGGCGCCTCGACGCCGATCTGGGTCGTCGGTGCCCTGTTCTTCATCATGGGCGTCGGCATGGCCAACGTGATGCCGCCCGCCACCGAGGCCATCATGGCCGCGCTGCCCCGTGAGAAGGCCGGCGTCGGATCGGCCGTCAGCAACACCATCCGCCAGGTCGGCGGTGCCCTCGGCGTGGCCGCCCTCGGCGCGGTCATCAGCTCCTACTACCGCAGCGGCGTCGAGTCCTCCACGACCGGCCTGCCGGCCGCGGCGAAGCACGTGGCCGACGAGTCGATCTCCGGTGCGTACGGTGTCGCGCCGCACGTCGGGCCCGCCGGGCCGGCGCTGATCCAGCACGCCAACGACGCCTTCATCACCGCGATGCACTACTCGGCGATCGGCTCCGCGATCTTCGCGGTCCTCGGTGCGGCCGTCGCGTTCGCCTTCCTGCCCGGCAAGCGCCCGGCCTCGGCTCCCGCGCCCACGACCGCGGAAGGCCTCGCCGAGGAGCAGGGTGTCGAGCTGGTGGACGTGTGATGTCCTTCGAGCCGGCTGTTGATGGCTTCCGTGTGAGAACTCGGTAACAATGGAAGCCATGACGACGGCGAGCGTGGATGCGGTGGCCGACCAGGACCGCAAGGGTCCCGGCCGGCCCCGCAGCGCGCGCGCGGACGAGGCCATCATCGAGGCGGTCCTGGACCTGCTCAGCGCGGGCCAGAGCGCCGACGCGCTGTCCATCGAGGCGGTCGCGGCGAAGGCGGGCGTCGGCAAGGCGACGATCTACCGCCGCTGGCCCAACAAGGAAGCCCTCCTCATCGACGCCGTCACCACGATGAAGGGCCCCGTCCCGGAGCCCGCGGGCGTGTCGGTCCGCGACGACCTGGTCGCCCTGATCGCGGGCATGCGCTCCAAGCGCATGCACCACTACGGCAAGGTCACCGCCTGCCTGCTGCCCGAGCTCGTCAAGAGCGAGGAGATGCACAAGGTCTACCAGGCCGGCGTCGTCGAGCCCCGCCGCGAGGTGATGCGGGGCGTCCTGCGCCGCGGCATCGAGAGCGGCGAGCTGCGCGCCGACCTGGACGTGGAGCTGACGCTGCTCATGCTGTCGGGCCCGGCGATCGTGCAGAACATGCTGCACTGGAACCCTGCCGTGCCCGACGAGGGCTTCGCCGAGCACCTGGTCGACGCCATCCTCCGCGGCGCCCGCCCCTGATCCCGTTTCCACCCAGCTTGATCGAATAGCGGATCCGGTCGCCATGGCAGCCGGATCCGCTACTTGATCACGGCTGATCTCTTTGGGGGGTGCCGGTGGGGGCCAAGACGTCGCTGCTCGCCTACACGGACGGCGATGTCGCCGAGCTGCTCCGGGCCGGTGCCGTGGCCCGCCGGGACGCCACGGCCGCACTGATCGCGCGCGTGTTCCCCGGCTGGACGGTCGAGCCGGCGGACGCCACCTCGCTGGACGACGCGGTCCACCCGCCCGCCGGGACCGCGTACGCCGGCGCCTTCCCCGGCGTCGACCTCGTCTGCGACCGTCGGCTGCCGCTGGGCGCGCCCTCGCGGCTGCCGGATCGCCTGATCGAGCCGGGCCGCCACCGCCGCGTCATCTCCCATGCGATGCACAGCGTCTCGGACTGGTTCGCGTTCTCCGTCTGGGACAACGGCGAACTGGTCCGGTCGCTGAGCCTGGACCCCGACAACGGCGTGGTCGAGAACACCGGCGAGCCGTTCGCATTCGAGGCACCGTTCTGGTCCGGCGAACATCCCGTACAGCCCACGCAGGGCTGGCCGGACCGGGGGCCGTACCCGCTGCCGTTCCACCCGCTGGACCTGGGGGAGGCGGCACTGCGGGAACTGTTCGGGTTCATCCTCGAGGGCTCTCCCAGCCCGGCCGACATCGACCCCGACGCTGTGGAACTGCACGGCTTCCGCCTCCACGACCCAGCCGCCCCGGACCCCGCCGTCGCCCACATGCAGCAGTTGATCAGACGAATGCGCCGCCGCTCCTACACCTACGCCGCCGACGGCTCCCTCGTCGAGATCGACCTCGAGAACCGCGAGCAACCGGGCGCCGGCTAGCTCACCTGCCCGCCTGTGCGCCGACCCCGGTTATGTTCGCGGAGCGGGCATATCCGGGGAGAGCGCCGGAGTGCGCTCCTGGCCGATCATGATCCGGTAGAGCTCATGCCGCTACAGCTCCTCGACCCTGACCGGACCACGCAGCGTGCGCCGATCGGGATCAGCCGCGGAGGCGGACTTCCCGCCGGGCAGCGCGGCGGGGTGGGTGCCGGATGCGGCGCCCGCGCGACCTCAGCCGACGCGGCATGCGCGGCTGTGCGCCGCAGAGCGACGCATCGGGGGAATCGCAGCGACCGGTGCCGGCTGGTCGGGTGCCGCCCGGCGAGGCAAGACCCGGCGAGGCAAGACCCCGGCGGGGCGGACCTGGCTGGGTCGACGCCCGCTGGGGCAGGCCGACGCTGGTCGCGGATATGTCCGCCGCGCGTGGCAGCCCCGGTTATGTCGGCTCGCTCCGCTCCCCGACATAACCGAAATTTCGGATATGTTCGCGGAGCGGACATGTCCGGGGGAGTGCCGGCGTGCGCTCCTGGCCAATCACGATCCGGTAGAGCTAATGCAACAGCTCCCCGGCCCTTCCGGACCACGCATGTGCGCCGACTGGAGTCGGACGCATCGGGGAACCTCAGCGGCCAGTGCTGCCCGGTCGGTTGCCGCCCGGTGAGGCAAGGCCCAGCGAAGCAAGACTCGGCTGGGTTGATCCTGCTGGGGCAAGCCGACGCTGGCCCTGGATATGTCCGCTAGCGCGAACATATCCGACTTATCAGCATATGGGGCTGACTTCTCCATGATCCGGAAGACTTTGTGCTGCTATGACGACACAAACTCTTCCGGATCATGGGGAGGGCGCGGCAGCGGTGGGGGGAGTTGCAGCTCAGCGGAGGCGGTGGAGGCGGAGGGCCAGCTGGACCTCCAGGGCGCGTTCCGGTTTCTGCCAGTCGGCGCCCAGGAGCTGGCCGATGCGTTCGAGGCGCTGGGTCACGGTGTTGACGTGGACGTGGAGGAGCTCGGCGGCGCGGGCCAGGCTGCCGCCGACGCCGAAGTACGCCTCCAGCGTCTTGACCAGGGCGGTGCCCCGGCGGACGTCGTAGTCGACGACGGGGCCGATGGTGGAGCCCAGGAAGGCTTCGACGTCGCGGTCGCGGCCGTCGGGGGCGGAGCCCAGCAGGAGGCCGACGAAGCCCAGCTCGGCGGTGCTGGCGCCGGCGCCGGCGCGGCCCAGGGCGGCGAGGGCGATGACGCAGCGGTCGGCGTCGCGGTAGGCGGCGGCGATGCCCGCGGGGCCGGTCGCCGGGCCGCCGGCGCCGGCGGTGACGGGGCGGCCGAGGATCTTGCCGAGGTCGCGGGCGACGGTGCGGGCGAGAGGGCCGGCCGCCTCGCCGGGCAGGAGGAGGACCACGTGGCCGTCGCGGGCGGCGGCGAGGCCCCCGCGGGTCTGCGCGTAGGTCTGGGCCCAGGACATGGCGCGCTGGCGGGCGGTGTTCATGGGACCACCGGCGAGCGCGTCCTCGCCGACGGCGACGACGACGTTGGGGGCGTCCAGGTCGACGCCGAGGCGCTTGGCGCGGGTGCGCAGGGAGTCGGCGTCGCGGACGGGGCGGGTGATGACGTCGTCGAGGAGCTCGCCGCGGACGCGGCCCTCGGCCTCGGCGACGGTGCGGCGGAAGAGCAGCAGGAGCGCGGTGACGACGGCGGCGCGCTCCAGGATGCGCTGGTCGGCGTCGACGAGGGGGCGGTCGGGCCGCAGGACGAGCGCGCCGAGGTTCTCCGCGCCGGCCACGACGGCCGCGAGCCACAGCGGTCCCCGCCGGACGCTGCGCCCCTCGGTACGGGAGGCGGCCAGGGCTTCCGCGATCGCGCTGGCGTCAGGGGCGTCGAGCGCGCCGACGCTGGCCTGGTGCCGGCCGTCGGCGTCCAGGACGAGCAGCGCACCGCCCAGCACCTCGGTGACGACCTCGGCGATGTCCTCGACGCCGGCGCCCCGCAGCACGAGGGCCGTCATGCGGTCGTGGGCGGCGGCGGCCCGCTCGACGGAGTCGCTGTGGGCGCGGATCGTGCCGTTGGCGGCGGACAGCTCCTCGAGGGCGGCCTGGGTCTCGCCGAGGAGGCGGGCGGTGTCGATGGCGACGGCGGCGTTCGCGGCGAGGGAGACGAGCAGCGACACCTCTTCGCGGGCGAACGGGCGGGCGGAGCGGTTCGCGGCGTACAGGACGCCGATGATGCGGGATCCGAGCCGCAGCGGCACGCCCAGGATCGCGACGAGCCCCTCCTCGCCGACGCCGGCGTCGATGTCTCCGGTGTGCCGGAAGCGGGCGTCCTCGGGGTAGTTGGCCGTCACGTACGGGCTGCCGGTCTGCGCCACGAGGCCGCCGAGGCCCGCGCCCATCGGCAGGCGCAGGGCCTGGAACTTCGCGGAGATGGAGCCGTCGGTGACCCGCATGTAGGTGTCGCCGTGCTGTTCGTCGTTGAGCGTCATGTACGCCACGTCGGCGCCGAGCAGGGTCCGGGCGCGGTGCACGATGGCGGCGAGGACCGCGTCGACGTCACGGAGCCCGGCGAGGTCGCTGGCGGTGTCGAAGAGGCCGGAGAGCTCCTCCTCGCGGCGCCGCCGGCGCTCCAGCAGGGCCCGGACGCGCAGGGCGACGACCTTGGCCTGCTCCAGCTCGGCGAGGCGGTCGGGTGGGAGGCCGGCGTTGCGGGCGGCGACGAGCGGGCCCTCGAACTCGACCGCGGCGGCCTCCCGCGCGAGCAGCTCCAGGTACTCCAGCATCGTCACACCCCCATTGTGCTAGTGGGCGGTCCAGCCGCCGTCGATTGCGACGGACGTGCCGGTGATGAACCCCGCGGCGTCGGAGCAGAGGTACGCGACGAGCTCGGCGACCTCCGAGGGCTCGATGAGCCGCTTGATCGCCGCGCTGGTGAGCATGATCTTCTCGACGACCTCGGTCTCGTCGATGCCGTGCGTGGCGGCCTGGGCGGCGATCTGGCCCTCGACGAGCGGGGTGCGCACGTAGGACGGGTTGATGCAGTTGCTCGTGACGCCGTGCGGGGCGCCTTCGAGCGCGACCGTCTTGGACAGGCCTTCCAGGGCGTGCTTGGCCGTCACGTACGCGGACTTGAACGGCGACGAGCGAAGGCCGTGCACGGAGGAGATGTTGACGACGCGGCCCCAGCCGGCGCGGTACATGTGCGGCAGGACCCGGCGGGTGAGGCGGAACGGCGCCTCGACCATGACGGTCTGGATGTAGGCGAACCGCTCCGGCGGGAAGTCCTCCAGCGGCGCCACGTGCTGCAGGCCGGCGTTGTTGACCAGCACGTCGGCGTCCCAGTGCTCCGCCAGGAGCGACTCGGCCTCGTCGAGGTCGGACAGGTCCGCGACCACCGGCGTGAGGCCGAGGTCGGCGAGCGGCTTGATGCCGTCCGCGTCGCGGTCGACGGCGACCACCTTCGCGCCGGCGGCGGCGAGGCGCACGGCGACGCCCCGGCCGATGCCGCTGCCCGCGCCGGTCACCAGTGCGGTCCGGCCGCGCAGGTCCAGGGCGACCACCTGGTGCGGCGAAACGGGATGTGGCGTCGTCATGGCGGGAAACGTACGAGCCTTCGCGCGTGCGTCCCATGGGGGCCGCCCACATACCTTCACGGCACTCGGTGTGTGTGTCCTGTCGCCGGTACGAGCGGCGGGTGGGCTAGTGTGTCGAACACACGTTTGAGGGGGTGCCGGTGCGGGTGCTGGGGGTCGACCCGGGGCTGACCCGCTGCGGGGTCGGCGTGGTCGAGGGCGTGCCGGGGCGGCCGTGCAAGCTGGTGCACTACGAGGTGGTCACCAGCGACCCGGACACCGACCTGGCGCACCGGCTGCTGAACCTCGACGAGCGGCTGACCGCGCTGGTCGCCGAGCACCGGCCCGAGTCCGTCGCCGTGGAGCGGGTGTTCAGCCAGCACAACGTGCGCACCGTCATGGGCACGGCGCAGGCGGGCGCGGTCGCGATCCTCGTCGCCGCGCGGGCCGGCCTGCCGGTGCAGACCTACACGCCGAGCGAGGTCAAGGCCGCGGTGAGCGGCAACGGGTCGGCGGACAAGGCACAGGTCACCGCGATGGTGACCCGGCTGCTGCGGCTGACGGTCGCGCCCCGGCCCGCCGACGCCGCCGACGCCCTGGCTCTGGCAATCTGTCATGTCTGGAGGGGCGGCACCAAGGACCGCATCCAGGCGGCGCTGAGGAGAGCACGATGATCGCGAGTGTGCGGGGGCGGGTCGCCGCCGTGTCACCGGACGGGGCCGTGATCGAGGTCGGCGGGGTGGGCCTGGCCGTGCTGTGCTCGCCGCACACCATCGCGGACCTCCGCGTCGGTGAGGAGGCCCGGCTGGCGACGTCGCTGGTCGTGCGGGAGGACTCCCTGACCCTGTACGGGTTCGCCGACGACGACGCCAAGCAGCTGTTCGAGCTGCTGCAGACCGCGTCCGGGGTGGGGCCGCGGCTGGCGCAGGCGGTCCTCGCGGTGCACACCCCCGAGGTGGTGCGCCGGGCCATCGCCGGCAACGACACGTCGACGCTGACCCGCGTCCCGGGCATCGGCAAGAAGGGCGCGGAGCGGCTCGTGCTGGAGCTGCGCGACAAGATCGGCGCGCTGCCCGGCGACGGCGCGGCGCTGGTCGGGGTCGGTGCCGGCGCGGCGTGGGCCGAGCAGGTCCGCCAGGCGCTCGTCGGGCTCGGCTGGACCGCCGGCCAGTCCGACCAGGCCGTCGCCGCCGTGGCCGAGCAGCTCGACGGCGGCACCGTCCCGCCGGTGCCGGTGCTGCTGAAGCAGGCGATCCGCATGCTGGGCACCATCCGGTGACCGATCCTCTCGTCAGCGCGTACTCCTCGCCGGAGGACCGGGCCGCCGAGCAGAGCGTGCGCCCGAAGCGGCTCGCGGAGCTGATCGGCCAGCACCGGGTCCGCGAGCAGCTGGACCTGCTGCTGCAGAGCGCGCTGCGGCGCGGCAGCCCGCCGGACCACATCCTGCTGTCCGGCCCGCCGGGCCTGGGCAAGACCACCCTCGCCATGATCGTCGCCGCGGAGCTGTCGGCCGGCCTGCGGATGACCAGCGGCCCGGCGATCGAGCGCGCCGGCGACCTCGCCGCGGTGCTGACCAGCCTGTCCGAGGGCGACGTGCTGTTCATCGACGAGATCCACCGGATCGCGAAGCCCGCCGAGGAACTGCTGTACAGCGCGATGGAGGACTTCCGCGTCGACGTCGTGGTCGGCAAGGGTCCGGGCGCGACCGCGATCCCGCTCGACGTCGAGCCCTTCACGCTGGTCGGCGCGACGACCCGTAGCGGCCTGCTCACCGGCCCGATGCGGGACCGCTTCGGCTTCGTCGGCCAGCTGGAGTTCTACGACCCGGACGAGCTGGAGCTCATCATCGCCCGGTCGGCGGGGATCCTGGACGTGCCGATCACCGACGAGGGCTCGGTCGAGATCGGCCGGCGGTCGCGCGGCACGCCCCGCATCGCCAACCGGCTGCTGCGCCGCGTCCGCGACTACGCGGAGGTGCGGGGGACCGGCGTGGTCGACCTCGCCGCGGCCAAGGCGGCCCTGGCCGTGTACGACGTCGACGAGCTCGGCCTGGACCGCCTGGACCGCGCGGTGCTGCACGCGCTGATCCGGCAGGGCGGGGGACCGGTCGGGCTGTCCACGATCGCCGTGGCCGTTGGTGAGCAACCCGACACCGTCGAAGAGGTCTGTGAACCTTTCCTGCTGCGGACGGGCCTGCTCGCGCGTACTCCGCGTGGGCGAGTGGCCACGCCGAGTGCATGGCGCCATCTCGGGCTCCCGGTTCCCGCTGGTACCGTCGGTGGCGGGAGCCACGCAGGGGGAACATCGCCACAATTGCCCGATCTTTTCAGCTTGGAGCCGTAGCGTCCCTAGCTGTCGTGATCGGACCGTGATAGACGCCGGTCTGCGTGTCTTGCGACACACCGACTAGACTCGCCGCGGTCCGCCGCGCGGACTTCATACTTCGCTCGGTCCACCCAGGCAACTGGGTTCCGAGCCGACCGGAAGGCATGATCGTGCTGTTCGCCGAGGCGCAGGGTTCAGGGGGCAGCGGCTTTCCCAGTCTGCTGCTGATCGTCGGGGCCTTCGTCCTGCTCTACTTCATGATGATCCGCCCGCAGCAGCGCCGCCGCCGGGAAGTGCAGAACATGCAGTCCTCGATGGGGGTCGGCGACGAGATCGTCACGGTTGGTGGCCTGTATGGCACGATTCGTGAGATCGACGACGAGACTGTCCTGCTGGAGATCGCGCCCGGCGTCACCGCCAAATACGCCAAGGCCGCGATCGGCAAGGTGAACCAGAAGGCCGCCGCCGTCGACGAGGACGTGACCGAGGCCGAGACCGAGGAGGCCGACGAGCCGGCACCGGGCTCGACGCCGAAGTCGATCGACTGAGCGATCGGCTGAGCTACCGCCACCACCACGACGAACAAGCACGCCGCGCACCCCGCCGGCGTTAGTGCAGGGAGACCCGACAGCCGTGGCACAACCTCAGGCACCGATGCACCCGGGCCGTCAGCTCGGTGTGCTCGGCACCATCTTCGTTCTGCTCGCCATCTGGGTGTGGTTCGGCGGTGACGGCGGCTGGCGCAACCGGCTTGAGCCTAACCTCGGCCTCGACCTCATCGGCGGGACCACGGTCACGCTGCAGGCGAAGACCGACAACGGCAAGCCGCCGACGAAGCAGCAGATGGCGACGGCCAAGGACATCATCGACAGCCGGGTCAACGGCCTCGGTGTCTCCGAGGCCGAGGTTGTCGTCGAGGGCGACACCAACATCGTCGTCTCCCTGCCGGGCAAGAGCGACGACCGGTTGAAGCAGATCGGCCAGACCGCCGAGCTGCGCTTCCGCAAGGTGCTCGGCTCGACGCAGGACATCGGCGGCGCAGACCCGTCGGCGTCCGCCTCGGCGTCGCCCTCCACCGCGCCCTCCTCGGCGGCTCCTTCGGGGACCCCGTCGGCGTCCGGGTCGGCCAGCGCCAAGCCGTCGGGCTCGGCGTCCGCGCCGTCCTCCGCGCCGGCGACCTCCGCCCCCGCGTCGGACCCCGCCTCCGCGCCGGCCTCGTCCGCGCCCCCGGTGGCGGCGGACGTCGCCCAGCAGCGCGCGGCGGTGCAGAAGAAGCTCGGCGAGTCCGTCTGGGCCGCCGCCATGGCCGAGACCGCGCCGGTCGACCTGTCCGCCGACCCGGCGAAGGCCCAGCTCTACGCGCCGTTCAAGACCCTGACCCCCGAAGAGGTCGCGGTCCTGCCGCCGGCGATGCAGTACAACATCCCGACCGTCACCTGCGCCCAGCTCGACAAGCGCCCGGTCGGCTCGATCCGCGACGAGAAGCAGCCCGCGGTCGCCTGCCAGCCCGGCGTCAAGTACAACCTCGACGTCGCCAAGGTGCTCGGCACCGACGTGGACAACGCCGACTCCTCCATCGACTCGACCAACGGCAAGTGGATCGTCACGATCTCCTTCACCAGCGGCGGCCAGAACCGGTGGACCGAGCTGACCCGCGAGGCGTACAACAACGGCACCGACAGCAAGCAGGTCGCGGTCGTGCTCGACAACCAGGTCGTCTCGGCCCCGGTCATCGAGAGCGTCATCCCCGGCGACGCGCGGATCACCGGCCAGTTCACCAAGCGTGACACCGAACTGCTCGCCAACCAGCTGCAGTACGGCGCGCTCCCGCTGTCGTTCACCCCGCAGGACGCGCAGAGCATCTCCGCCACCCTGGGCAGCTCGCACCTGGAGGCGGGCGTCCTCGCCGCCGGCATCGGCCTCGGCCTGGTCGTGCTCTACTCGTTCTTCTACTACCGGCTGCTCGGCCTGGTCATCACGATCAGCCTCGTGCTGTCCGGCGCGATGGTCTACATGGCGCTGATCATCCTGGGCCGCACGATGGGCTTCACCCTGACGCTCGCCGGGTTCGCCGGCTTCATCGTGTCACTGGGTGTCGCCGCCGACTCGTTCGTCATCTACTTCGAACGATTGAAGGACGAGATCCGGGAGGGCCGCAGCCCACGCAGCGCCGTGCCGCGCGCCTGGACCCGGGCCCGCCGCACGATCATCTCGGCCAACGCGATCACCCTGCTCGCCGCCGCGGTGCTGTACTTCTTCTCGATCGGCTCGGTCCGAGGCTTCGCGTTCGCCCTGGGCGTCGCGACCATCCTCGACCTCGTCGTCGTGTTCCTGTTCCGCCATCCGATCATGACGATGTTCGCGCGCAGCAAGGCGTTCTTGTCGCCGCGGGTCTCCGGCCTCGGCCGGATCGTCGAGCAGCGTCCGAGCACTGGTGTGGCGTCCTCCGCCCCCCGTCGTAACCGCCCGAAGGAGGTCTGACGATGAGCGGCAAAGGTGGCATCGCAGCCCGGCTCTACCGTGGTGAAGCCAACGTCAACGTCGTCGGTCGCCGGCGCCTCTGGTTCACCGTCGCCGGCATCGCCCTGCTGATCGCGATCGCCAGCATGGTGTTCCGGGGCTTCACGCTCGGCATCGAGTTCGAGGGCGGCAACCAGTACAACGTCCCGGTCAGCGTCGGCACGCTCGACGAGGTCGAGAAGGCGTTCGGCGACGCCGGCGTCGAGGTCAAGACGGGCCAGACGGTCGGTGACACGCAGTACGTCATCAAGACCGAGCTGATCAACGACGCGGCCCGGCAGACCGAGATCAAGGAAAAGGTCGCCGACCACTTCAACATCGACGCCACCCAGATCAGCGACAGCGCCGTCAGCACCTCGTGGGGCGACCAGGTCACCGAAAAGGCCCTGGTGAGCCTCGTGATCTTCCTGGCGCTGGTGACGGCCTACCTGGTCTTCCGCTTCGAGTGGCGGATGGCCGTGGCGGCGCTCGGCTCGCTGCTGCTCGACCTGGTCCTCACCGGCGGCGTCTACTCGCTCGTCGGCTTCGAGGTCACCCCGTCGACGGTCATCGGCTTCCTCACCATTCTCGGTTTCGCGCTGTACGACGTCGTCGTGGTGTTCGACAAGGTGCAGGAGAACACCCGCGGCATCACGGGCAACAACAACAGCACCTACAGCGAGGCCGCCAACCTGGCGGTGAACCAGACGCTGATGCGCTCCATCAACACCGGTCTGGTCGCGCTGCTGCCCGTCGGCGGCCTGCTCTTCATCGGTGCCGGCCTCCTCGGCGCGGGCACCCTGAAGGACCTCGGCCTGGTGCTGTTCATCGGTATGGGCGTCGCCGTCTACTCGTCGATCTTCTTCGCCACGCCGGTCCTGGCGGAGCTGAAGGTCCGCGAGCCGCGGCTGCAGGCGCACGAGTCCCGCGTGGCGAACCGCCGGGCGGCGCTCGCCAAGCAGGCCACCCAGGCGCCCGTCGTCGACAGCGACGGCGTGCCGCTGACCAAGACCGGGGAGCGTTCCGAGCTCGCCGGTGCGGCACCCCGCCCGGGCAGCCGGCCGCAGGCCAGGCGGCCTCGGGCCGGCGGACGGCCCGGCGCCTCCGGGCGCCGCTGAACCCTCAATTGATCACCGGCACGGGCGTCGCTTCGCAGCGGCGCCCGTTCCGCTGTTACCGGAGGTGTACCCCAAGTTGGAGATCTCGGAGCTGGTCGCGAGCAAGGTCGTCGACGTGCCCGACTTTCCCAAGCCCGGCATCCTGTTCAAGGACCTGATGCCCCTTTTCTCCGACGGCCCGGCGTTCGCCGCCGTCATCGACGCGATCATCGCCGAGCACGGCTCGGACAGCTTCGACGTGGTGGCCGGGATCGAGGCGCGGGGCTTCGTGATCGCCGCCGCCATCGCGTACGCCACGGGCAAGGGCGTCGTCCCGGTGCGCAAGGCCGGCAAGCTGCCCCGCGCCACCGTGTCGGCCAGCTACGCCCTCGAGTACGGCGAGGCGACCCTGGAGGTCCACGCGGACGCCTTCGTGGCCGGTGAGCGCGTCCTGGTGGTCGACGACGTGCTGGCGACCGGCGGTACGGCCGCCGCCACCCTCAGCCTCGTCGAACGCGCCGGCGGGACCGTCAGCGGCTTCAGCGTGCTGCTGGAGCTCGGGTTCCTCGACGGGCGGTCCCGGATCGCGCCGCGCCCGGTTCATGCCCTGCTGACCGTGTCCTGACCCCAATTCTGGCCTGGGAATGTCGGTGGGGGCGGGTACGCTTGCGGTCCATACGTTGACGGCGATGAGGAGTGGCCGGTGACCGGCGACATCGCATCCCCGAAGGGGGGTACGGTCAAGCGGATGGGCGCTGCGTCGACACCGGAGGCGGTCCACGTGCCAGACGATCAGCAACACGCACCGCAGGGCACCGAGCCCGAGACGGCCGAGGCCGGCGGTGTGGTGCTGCAGTTCCCGACCCCCGACGGCGCCGTGGTGCACAACCGGCGCTCGACCGACCCGGGCTACACCGGTCCCCAGCCCCCGGCGCCCGCCGGGGGCCCGCCGGCGCGCCGGGTGGTGGACGAGCCGCCGGGCGAGGACACCGAGGACCTGACCGAGGCGGCCGGCTCGATGACGGGCGCCGCCCTGGGCCTCGTCGGCGCCGCGCCGACCGGCCGGCGGGTCCGCGCGCGGCTCGCCCGGTTCAACGCGCCGTGGCAGAGCCCGTCGGTCAGCGAGGTGCTCGAGCCGCTGATCGCCCAGCACAAGGCCAGCCACCCGAAGGCCGACGTGCGGCTGCTGCAGCGGGCGTATGACATGGCCGAGCACTTCCACAAGGGGCAGTACCGCAAGTCCGGCGACCCCTACATCACCCACCCGCTCGCCGTCGCCACGATCCTCGCCGACCTGGGCATGGACACCACCACCCTGGTCGCGGCGCTGCTGCACGACACGATCGAGGACACCGAGTACACGATCGAGCGGATCCAGCACGACTTCGGCGGCGAGGTCACGCTGCTCGTCGACGGCGTCACCAAGCTCGACAAGGTCAAGCTCGGCGACGCGGCCAAGGCCGAGACGATCCGCAAGATGGTCGTCGCCATGGCCAAGGACCCGCGGGTGCTGGTCATCAAGCTCGCCGACCGGCTGCACAACATGCGGACCCTGACCTTCCTGCCCCGCCCCAAGCAGGAGCAGAAGGCCAAGGAGACCCTGGAGATCCTGGCGCCGCTGGCGCACCGCCTCGGCATGAACACGATCAAGTGGGAGCTGGAGGACCTCGCGTTCCGCACGCTCTTCCCGAAGCGGTTCGACGAGATCAGCCGGCTCATCGCCGAGCACACCCCGCAGCGCGACTCGCTGCTGCGCACGGTCACGCAGAAGGTCGCCGCCGACCTCAAACAGGCGAAGATCAAGTCCGAGGTCACCGGCCGGCCGAAGCACCTGTACTCCGTCTACCAGAAGATGATCGTCCGCGGCCGCGACTTCGGCGACATCTACGACCTCGTCGGCGTGCGCATCCTCGTCGACACGGTCCGGGACTGCTACGCGGCCCTCGGTGTCATCCACGCGAACTGGCAGCCCGTCCCGGGCCGGTTCAAGGACTACATCGCGATGCCGAAGTTCAACATGTACCAGTCGCTGCACACGACCGTGATCGGCCCCACCGGCAAGCCGGTCGAGCTGCAGATCCGCAGCTACGCGATGCACCGCACCGCCGAGTACGGCATCGCCGCGCACTGGCGCTACAAGGAGTCCAAGAGCGCGACGATCGCCGGCCCGCCCGCCCACATCGACGAGATGACGTGGCTGCGGCAGCTGCTGGACTGGCAGCGGGAGGCGAGCGACCCGTCGGAGTTCCTCGACGCGCTGCGCTTCGACCTCTCCAGCCAGGAGGTCTACGTCTTCACGCCCAAGGGCGACGTGATCGCGCTGACCACCGGCTCCACCCCGGTCGACTTCGCCTACGCCGTGCACACCGAGGTCGGCCACAAGTGCATCGGCGCCCGGGTCAACGGCAAGCTCGTCCCGTTGGAGAGCACCCTCTCCAACGGCGACGTCATCGAGATCTTCACGTCGAAGTCCGAGACCGCCGGCCCCACCCAGGACTGGCTCGGCTTCGTCAAGAGCCCCCGGGCCCGCACCAAGATCCGGCAGTACTTCAACAAGGAGCGCCGCGAGGAGGCGATCGAGGCCGGCAAGGAGGCGATCGTCAAGGCCATGCGCAAGCAGGGGCTGCCCCTGCAGCGCCTCCTGACCTCCGAGTCGCTCATGACGATCGCCCGCGAGCTGCACCTCGCCGACGTCGCCGCCCTCTACGCCGCCGTCGGCGACGGCCAGGCCTCGGCCCAGTCGATCGTCCAGCGCCTCGTCGCCGGCTACGGTGGCGAGGAGGGCGCCGTCGAGGACATCGCGGAGACCGCCACCCCGACCCGCCCCGCCCGCACCCGCACCGCAGCCTCCGACCCCGGCGTCGAGGTCCTGGGCGTCGACGACGTCTGGATCAAGCTCGCCCGCTGCTGCACCCCGGTCCCCGGCGACGCCGTCTTCGGCTTCGTCACCCGCTCCGGCGGCGTCAGCGTCCACCGCGACGACTGCGCCAACGCGGCCGACCTCAAGGAGCAGCCCGAGCGCGTCCTCGAGGTCAACTGGAAGCCGACCAGCGCCTCCACCTTCCTGGTCGCCATCCAGGTCGAGGCCCTGGACCGCCACAAGCTCCTCGCCGACGTCACCCGCGTCCTCTCCGAGGAGCGCGTCAACATCCTCTCCGCCACCGTCACCACCACCCGCGACAGGGTGGCGATCAGCAGGTTCAGCTTCGAGATGGCCGACCCGAAGCACCTCAACCACCTACTGGCCGCCGTCCGCCGCATCGACGGTGTCTACGACGCCTACCGGGTCACCTCGGGCGCCTAGCCGCTTTTCCGGGCTCCTGCTTCCCGCGCACGCCACCGCCCGCGCGTGGGTCCCACCTGTCCCTTTGCGGTGCGGCGACCTTGTGCCCGCCGCGCCCGCCCAGCGCTGGTGGCGCGGTGGATCCGGCCGCCTCGGGCGCACCGCCACCGGCGAGACGGCTTCCTGTCTACGACCAACGACGGCGTGGAGCCTTGGACGGCGCTGGACCGTGCAGGGACGGCATCGGGGGAACATCACCGGCACCGCGGCACTTGCGGGCAACCACGCCACCTGACACACGGCTCGCCGCCCTGCGGGCTGAATGAACACACCCACCGTCTTGTCCGGTGTGGCCAGTTCCCACCAAGATCTGCGAACGCGCCCCAGCACGGACCGAGATCCCCGGCCGGGCACTCGCAACTCAAGACGCACCGAAAGCCAGGCACTCGCAGCTCGAGACGGACCATGATTCCCCTGGTCCGGGCGCCGCGCGGCCAAGCCCGACCGAGATCCCAGGCAGGGCTGGCCGCGTGCAGGGATCTCGGGCCGGGTTGGCCATGTGCAAGCGCGACCGGGATCCCTGGCCGGCGGTGGGCCGTGTGCAGGCGCGACCGAGACCTTGCAGGGCGCCATCGCCACACCAGTAGGACCGCCCGCGCCGCCCGTGCTGGACTCGGCCCGTGCTGGCCTCTGCTTGCGCTGAACTTCGCCCGTGCTGGACTTCGCCCGTGCTGGACTTCGCCCGTGCTGGACTTCGCCCGTGCTGGACTTCGCCCGTGCCGGCCGTGAAAGACGTTGGTCAATGCCCGTGTTTGCGGCGTTTTGTGCATTGAGGTTGGGCGATCTGCCGCTGCTTCAGTGACCCAATTGGGGTGGATCGCGCGACGCCTATCCGGAAAGTGGGCAAATCGGGGCATTGGCCAACGTCTGTGTGGGGCGGCGGCTGGGCCGGTTCTCGCCGTTGCCGGGCAGATCCACGGTGCTGTCGCGGGTTCCCTATGCCGGTGCGTGTCGGCGCGAGTGGGCTCCTGGGCTGCTGGCCTCGGCTGCGGCGAGCATCAGTAAATGCGCGGATTTGGGGCTTTTGTGTATCGGTGCTTCATCTGGAAAGGAGCGAATCTCGGTATTGGTCGACGTCTGTGCGGGGAGTGGTTGTCGGGGAATGCGAAACGGCCGCGGGTGGGAGCCCGCGGCCGTTCGGTGGAGAGTGATGAGCGTCAGGAAGCTGGGCTCATCGTCAGGGTCTTGATCTTCACCTCGGTCTTCGGGGCGCCGTCGCCGGAGGCGGCTGCGGCGGGGTCGCCGGAGGCGGCGGGGTCGGGCAGGGTGCCCGCCTCGGCGACCTTCTTGACCAGGTCGAGGCCCTCAGTCACGCGGCCCAGGACCGTGTAGTCGGCGGAGAGCTGCTCGATGTCCTTGTAGACGATGAAGAACTGGCTGCCGCTCGAAGCCGGGTTCTGGGTCTTCGCGATGGCGACCATGCCCTCGGTGTACGCGGGGCGGCGGCCGGTCGGCAGGTTCTCCTCGGCGTAGCGGTACGTCGGGCCGCCGAGGCTGGTGCCGGACGGGTCGCCGCACTGCAGGACGTAGATGCTCTGCGTCACCAGGCGGTGGCACTTGGTGTCGTCGAAGAACTTCTTGCTGGCCAGGTACGTGAAGCTGGCGGCCGCGCACGGAGCGTTGGCGGTGTCGACCTTGATCTTGATCGTGCCGACGCTGGTGTCCATGGTCATGGTCTGCGAACCGGTGCGCGGCTCGCCGGAGGTGGGCGGGGTGCCCACGTCCTTGACCTCCTTGGGGATCTCGGGCGCGGGCGACGCCGACGGGTCGACCAGGGGCAGCCAGGTGCAGTTGGTCGGGGCCGCCGAGGCGGACCCCGAGGCGGCAGCCTCGGGGCTCGCCTTGTCATCGCCCTTGGTCAGCACGATCACCAGCCACGCCACACCGAGCAGGACCACCAACCCGCCGGCCGCAGCGGCGATCGTCGTGTTCCTGCGCCGTCGGCCGGCTGAGCGCTCTGCGCGGTCTGCCATCTCCCGCTCCAGCCGCGCACGCGCTGCGGCGCGCTGGCGGTCCCGGTTGGAGGTCACGGTTGGTACTCCTTGCTCAGCAGGGATTGGGATGGAGTTACGACTTGCTGGAAGCGCTGGCCAGCGGCGTCGCGGGTGCGGACGACGCGGGCGTCGAGGCCGGGACCGACGTGGCGGGCGTCGGGTCCTTCTGCGGCGCGACGTCGGTGACCGTCAGCGAGCTGATCTTGGCCTCGGTCTTCGGCTTGCCGTCGTTGGCCGGCTCGGAGCCGCCTTCACCGATCTTGGTGAGGACGTCCATGCCGCCGACGATCGTGCCGAAGACGGTGTAGTTCGGCGGCAGCTTGACGTCCTTGAACACCAGGAAGAACTGGCTGCCGTTGGTGTCGACGCCCGAGTTGGCCATGGCGACCGTGCCGGCCGGGTACAGGACGTTGGTGTCCGCCGGGGCCGACGGGTCCGCCGCGGAAGCGGACGGCGCGGGGGCCGGCGGCGGGTTGTTCTCGTCCGGGAACCGGTACGCGGGTCCGCCGCTGCCGGTCGCCGACGGGTCGCCGCACTGCAGCAGCGAGTCGTTGACCATCCGGTGGCAGGTGGTGTTGTCGAAGAACTTCTTGCCCGCGAGGTACGTGAAACTCTCCACGGTGCACGGCGCCTTGCTCGGGTCGAGCTTGGTGGTCACGGTGCCCTGACCGAGCGCGATCGTCATCGTCTTGACGCCGTTCTTGACGATGTCGTTGGTCCGCGGCTTGCCCACGTCGGTCACGCCGTTGCCGGCGTCGATCGGGGTCCAGGCGCACTCGGAAGCGCGGATCGGTTCGGGGTCGAAGCCTCCGGTCTTCCAGATCACGGCAAGGACCAGCAGGGTCAGTGCCACCGCCCCGCCGATGCCGGCCTGCCATTGCCGACGACGCCGTGCCGCTGCCGCCCGACGGGCGATCTGCCGCTCGGTCTTCGCCCGCGCCAAGGCGCGTTGCCGGCTCTTACTGGAAGCCACCTGTGCTCCCCTCCAGGAAAATACGTTTGGGTCCCACGTCACACGCCCGCCAGAGTGTACGGGTAGAAACCGGAATGGTGGTCGCCGCCCGGTCACGGTTCGCTGTGCCTGACCTCCGGATAGGGTCTGAGGGGTTGTCGCGCGGAAATCGACAGGGAGGAGCGCCGTGCTCGTCGCCGGCTTTCCCGCCGAAGCGTTCGGGACCAACTGCTACGTGGTCGCCCCGGCGCCAGGTGAGCAGTGCGTGGTCATCGACCCCGGGATCGGGGTCGTCGACCGGCTCGACGCCGTGCTCGCCGAGCACCGGCTGCAGCCGGCCGCGGTCCTGCTGACCCACGGCCACCTGGACCACACGTTCTCCGTCACGCCGGTCTGCGGCGCACGCGGGATCACGGCCTACATCCACCCGGACGACGGCGAGATGCTCGCCGACCCGGCGAAGGGGCTCAGCACCGACCTGACGGCGCTGTTCGGCGGCCGGCTGACCTGGACGGAGCCCGAGGACGTCGCACCCCTGGAGGACGGCCTGGTCCTCAAGATAGCCGGGCTGGAGCTGATCGTCGACCACGCGCCGGGCCATACGCGCGGGTCGGTGATGTTCCGCAGCGCCGAGGAGATCTTCACCGGCGACGTGCTGTTCAAGGGCTCCATCGGCCGCACCGACCTGCCGGGCGGCAGTATGACGCAGATGATGGCGAGCCTGCGCGACAAGGTGCTCACGCTCCCCGACGACCTGGTGGTCCTGCCCGGGCACGGGCCCGGCACCACGATCGGCCGGGAGCGCAAGGGCAACCCGTACCTGCGCGAGGCGACGACACAGAACCCCAACCGAGGCTGGTAGAGACAGATGACCCGTCCCACGCCGCTGTCCGGGTTTCCGGAGTGGCTCCCCGAGCAGCGCCTCGTCGAGCAGCAGGTCCTGGACCGGCTGCGGCGCACCTTCGAGCTGTACGGCTTCTCGCCCCTGGAGACGCGCGCCGTCGAGCCCCTCGACCAGCTGCTGCGCAAGGGTGAGACCTCGAAGGAGGTCTACACCCTGCGCCGCCTGCAGGCGGCCGAGGGCGAGGACGATCAGAGCCTCGGGCTGCACTTCGACCTGACCGTCCCGTTCGCGCGGTTCGTCCTTGAGAATGCCGGAAAGCTGCAGTTCCCGTTCCGCCGGTACCAGATCCAGAAGGTGTGGCGGGGGGAGCGGCCGGCGGCGGGTCGCTATCGCGAGTTCCTGCAGGCGGACATCGACATCGTCGACCGTGACACCCTGCCCTCCCACTACGAGGCCGAGATCCCGCTGGTGATCGGCGACGCGCTCAGGTCGTTGCCGATCCCGCCGGTCAAGATCCTGGTGAACAACCGGAAGCTGTGTGAGGGGTTCTACCGGGGCCTCGGCATCGAAGACCCGGAAGAAATTCTGAGAATAGTCGACAAATTGGACAAAGTGGGTCCAAGTGCGGTAAAAGACGAAATCAAGGAAAAGTACACAGAAGCCCAGGCGGACGCCTGCCTCGCGCTGGCCGGGATCACCGCGCAGGACGACTCGTTCGCCGACGAGGTCCGCAAGCTCGGCGTCGAGCACCCGCTGCTCGACGAGGGCATCGCCGAGCTCGCCGCGGTCGTGGAGACCGCCCGCGAGCACAGCCCGGGCCTGGTCCAGGCGACCCTGAAGATCGCCCGCGGCCTCGACTACTACACCGGCACCGTGTACGAGACGGAGCTCGCCGGGTTCGAACAGTTCGGCTCGATCTGCTCCGGCGGCCGGTACGACAACCTCGCCAGCGCCGGCCGCGACGTCTTCCCCGGCGTCGGCATCTCCATCGGCGTCTCGCGCCTGCTCGGCCTGCTGTTCAAGGCCGACGCGCTCGGCGTCACGCGGCCCGTGCCGACCGCCGTCCTCGTCGCGCTGTGGAGCGAGGAGGAGCGCGCCGTCAGCAACCGGATCGCCGCCTCGCTGCGCGCCCGCGGGATCCCGACGGAGGTGGCACCCGTACCGGCGAAACTCGGCAAGCAGATCCGCTACGCCGAACGGCGCGGCATCCCGTTCGTCTGGTTCCCCGCCAACGGGGAGAACCCGGACCAGGTCAAGGACATCCGGTCCGGCGAGCAGACCGGGGCCGACGCCCAGACCTGGGCGCCCCCGGCCGCGGACATGGCACCGACGCTGCGGTGACAGAATGACTACCACCTGCCCATGCGCGAAGGAGAGAGACATCCCGTGATCCGATCCCATCAGTCCGGCGCCCTGCGGGCCGGCGACGCCGGCACGACCGTGACGCTCGCCGGCTGGGTGGCCCGCCGGCGCGACCACGGCGGCGTGATCTTCGTGGATCTCCGGGACGCCTCCGGTGTCGTCCAGGTCGTGTTCCGCGAGGACATGGAGGTCGCGCACGCGCTGCGCAACGAGTACTGCGTGCTCGTCACCGGCGAGGTGCGCGCCCGGCCCGCCGGCAACGAGAACGCCGACCTGCCCACGGGCGACGTCGAGGTCGTCGCGACGGCCCTCGAGGTGCTGTCGGAGGCCGCGCCGCTGCCGCTGCCGATCGACGACGGCGAGGCCGCCAGCGACGACGTGCGCTACCGGTACCGCTACCTCGACCTGCGCCGCTCCGGCCCGCACAAGGCGATGAAGCTGCGCTCGCGCGCCAACCAGATCGCTCGCAACCTGCTCGCCGACCGCGACTTCGTCGAGGTCGAGACGCCGACGCTGACCCGCTCCACGCCCGAGGGCGCCCGCGACTTCCTGGTCCCGGTCCGCCTGCAGCCCGGCACCTGGTACGCGCTGCCCCAGTCGCCGCAGCTGTTCAAGCAGCTGCTCATGGTCGGCGGCCTGGAGCGGTACTACCAGATCGCCCGCTGCTACCGCGACGAGGGCTTCCGCGCCGACCGGCAGCCGGAGTTCACCCAGCTGGACATCGAGATGTCGTTCGTGACCCAGGACGACATCATCGAGCTCGGCGAGTCGATCGTCCGGGCGCTGTGGTCCGACCTGGCCGGCCACGAGATCACCGGCGAGATCCCGAAGCTGACCTGGCACGACGCCCTCGCGCGGTACGGCTCCGACAAGCCCGACCTGCGCTACTCCGTCGAGCTGACCGAGCTGACGGAGTACCTGCGCGGCACCGAGTTCCGCGTCTTCGCCGGCGCCATCGACGGCGGCGGCTACGTCGGCGGGGTCGTCATGCCCGGCGGCGCCGCGCAGACCCGCAAGGAGCTCGACGCCTGGCAGGACTGGGCGAAGGCGCGCGGCGCCCGCGGCCTCGCCTACGTCGTCCTCGACGCCGAGACCGGCGAGCCGAAGGGCCCCGTCGCGAAGAACCTGTCCGCGGAGCACCTGGCCGGCCTCGCCGACGCCGTCGGCGCCAAGCCCGGCGACGCGGTGTTCTTCGCCGCCTCCGCCGAGCGGCGCCAGGCGCAGGAACTGCTCGGCGCGGCCCGCGTCGAGATCGCGAAGCGGGCGAAGCTCGTCGACGAGTCGGCGTGGTCGTTCTGCTGGATCGTCGACGCGCCCATGTTCGAGCCGACCGACCCGGAGGCCGGCGGCACCGGCGGCGGCGCGAAGGGCTGGACGGCCGTGCACCACCCGTTCACCTCGCCCAACCGCGAGTGGATCGACCGCTTCGAGGAGTCGCCGGGCGAGGCCCTCGCCTACGCGTACGACATCGTCTGCAACGGCAACGAGATCGGCGGTGGGTCGGTCCGTATCCACCGGGGCGACGTGCAGCGCCGGGTCTTCGACATGCTGGGCATCAGCGCCGAGGACGCCGCGGACAAGTTCGGCTTCCTGCTCGAGGCGTTCAAGTACGGCCCGCCGCCGCACGCCGGCATCGCCTTCGGCTGGGACCGCATCTGCATGCTGCTGTCCGGCGTCGACTCGATCCGTGAGGTGATCGCGTTCCCGAAGACCGGCGGCGGCTTCGATCCGCTGACCGGCGCGCCGACCCCGATCACCACCCAGCAGCGGTTGGAGGCCGGCGTGGACGCCAAGCCCAAGGCGGCCGGGGCCACCGAGGCGAAGACTGAGGCGAAGACAGAGGTCAAGGCTTGACGGTGCTCGTGACCGGCGCCTCCGGGTATCTCGGAGGCGCCGTCGCCGCCCTGGCCGGGGCCGTCCCCGCGCCGCGGATCGACATCAGGGACCTGGGCGCCCTGTCGGCGATGTTCGCAGTGGTACGACCGGCGACGGTCATCCACACGGCCACGGTCCTCGGCAACAAGGGCGGCTCGGCCGACGACCTCTGGCCGGTCGTCTCGGCGGGCGCCGCCAACGTCGCGGTCGCCGCCCGCTCGATCGGCGCCCGGCTCGTGCACGTCTCCTCCGACGCCGTGTTCGCGGGACGTGACGCACCGTACACGGAGGCGGACGCCCCGTCGCCGGTCTTCGACTACGGCGCCGCGAAGGCCGCCGCCGAGGAGGCCGTCGCCGCCGTCGACCCGGGCGCGGCGATCGTCCGCACGTCCCTGATCGTCTCCGGCGGCCGCGGGAAGCTGTCCCGGCACGAGCAGACCTGCCTCGACCTGGCGAACGGCACCGCTTCGGGCGCCCTGTTCACCGACGAGATCCGCTGCCCGATCGCCGTCGACGACCTGGCCGCCGCCCTGGTGGCGTTCGCCGCCACCGACTACGCCGGCGTGCTCAACGTGGCCGGCCCCGAGGCGCTGTCCCGGCACGCACTCGGTGTGCGAATCGCTGCCCGAAACGGCATGGATCCTGCAACGGTGCCGTCTTCGACACTCGCGGAGAGTGGTCTCAACCGTCCCGGCCGGGTCGTTCTGGACTCCTCGGCGGCGGAGAAGCTGCTCGGTCTCGCCCCTCGGCCTGTCTGACCAAGGTCTTTCGCAGCGCACACAAAGTTTGAGTGCGGACGCGGAGCGTTCGCATGGGGGGTGTGGGGAGGCGCAGTCCCCCACAAAAACGCGGCCCGCAAGGGTCGGGGAGCTAGAAGCTGTAGGGTCTGGGGCCGTGGACGGCTTGTTCGAGATGCAACCACCGGGCGGCGGCGGCGATCCCGCGCCCCCGGGTGGGTTCGACGACGTCGCCGCCGACGCGCCCCTCGCCGTGCGGATGCGCCCGCGGACCCTCGACGAGCTCGTCGGGCAGCAGCACCTGCTCGCGCCGGGCGCGCCGCTGCGGCAGCTGGTCAGCGGCGACGCGCCGATGTCGGTGATCCTGTTCGGGCCGCCCGGCTGCGGCAAGACCACGGTCGCGCACCTGGTCGCCCGGGCCACCGACCGCAAGTTCGTGGCGCTGTCCGCGCTCAACGCGGGCGTCAAGGACGTGCGGTCGGTCATCGATGTCGCACGCCGGGAGCGCCGCCGGGGCGGGCCGCCGACCGTGCTCTTCATCGACGAGGTCCACCGCTTCAGCAAGACGCAGCAGGACTCGCTCCTCGCGGCCGTCGAGGACCGCACCGTCACCCTGCTCGCCGCCACCACCGAGAACCCGTTCTTCTCCGTCATCACGCCGCTCATGTCGCGCTGCGTGCCGCTGAAGCTGCATCCGCTGACCGAGGACGACGTGCGCGAGCTGCTGCGCCGTGCCGTGGCCGACCCGCGGGGGCTCGGCGGCGCGGTGACGCTCGCTCCCGACGCGGAGGCGCATCTGGTACGCCTGGCGGGCGGCGACGTGCGGAAGGCCCTCACCGCTCTCGAGGCGGCCGCGGCCGCGACGACGGCACAGGGCGCCGACGTCATCGACCTGACCACCGCCGAGCAGGCCATCGACGTGGCGGCGCTGCGGTACGACCGGGACGGCGACGAGCACTACGACGTGGTGAGCGCGTTCATCAAGAGCATCCGCGGCTCCGACGTCGACGCGGCCCTGCACTACCTCGCGAGGATGCTGGAGGCGGGGGAGGACGCCCGGTTCATCGCCCGGCGCCTGATCGTGCACGCCAGCGAGGACGTCGGCATGGCCGACCCGACCGCCCTGCAGACCGCGACCGCCGCCGCGCACGCCGTGCAGTTCGTCGGCCTGCCCGAGGCGCAGATCGTCCTGGCGCAGGCGGTGATCCACCTGTCGGTCGCCCCGAAGTCCAACGCGGTCGTGGCCGCGATCGGCGCCGCCATGTCCGACGTCCGTGCCGGGCACGGCGGTGCAGTTCCCGCGCATTTACGCGATTCGCACTACAGCGGTGCATCCAAGCTCGGCCACGGCAAAGGGTACAAATACCCTCACGACGACTCCCGAGGCGTTGTGCAGCAACGGTACGCCCCGGAAGGGCTCGACGACCGGGAGTACTACCGCCCTACGGGCCATGGCGCAGAGCGCGCTGTGGCGGAACGATTGCCGAAACTGCGGCGTATCGTGCGGGGGACCACAGTGTCGGCAGCAGACCCCGCAACCGACGGCGCGACCAGCATGGTGGAGGAGCGGCACCGGTGACATCGGGTCGAGATGAGGCCAAGAAGCGGCGCGGCCGCGGCAAGGCCGAAGAAGGCCCGAGCGACGAGGA
Organism: Dactylosporangium sp. NPDC049742; assembly: GCF_040674675.1. NCBI lineage: Bacteria > Bacillati > Actinomycetota > Actinomycetes > Micromonosporales > Micromonosporaceae > Dactylosporangium > Dactylosporangium sp. NPDC049742. Next base: position 171,456 of record NZ_JBFANF010000010.1, read on the forward strand.
CCTCGGCTGGCTCGCCGAACTCCGCAGCGCCCGAGGCGACGAGGACGTCCTTCAGCAGCCGCCCGCGGCCCCCCGCGACGGCGGCCACGACGTCCTGGACCAGCCGGCCCCCCGCCGCGCCGAGCCCACCCAGGCCTGGCAGGCCCCCCGCGCCGCCGGCCGCGGTGAGGTCGAGCGTGAGTCGCCGTCGGGTGGTGTACCGGCGGCGGGTCGTCGCGCCGCCCCTGAGCCGACGGCGGCGTGGCAGGCCCCCCGCGCTGCTGGTCGCGGTGAGGTCGAGCGTGAGTCGCCGTCGGGTGGTGTACCGGCCGCGGGTCGTCGCGCTGCCCCTGAGCCGACGCCGGCGTGGCAGCCCGAGACTTCCCAGTCCGGCCGTCGCGCCGCTGGTCGCGGTGCGGTCGATCGTGAGTCGCCGTCGGGTGGCGTGCCGGCGGCTGGTCGTCGTGCCGCGCCTGAGCCGACGACCGCGTGGCAGCCCGAGACCTCCCAGTCCGGCCGTCGCGCCGCCCCCGACACCTCCCAGCCGGCCGGTCGCCGCGCCGCGGCCGACACGTCGCAGCCGACGGGTCGCCGGGCCGCTCCCGAGGCCGGCCCCTGGCAGCCACAGGCCGACCCGGTGGTGCGCCGCGAGCCGGCGACCGGATCCGTGCCGGGTGCGCCGGCCGCCCCGCCGGCAGGCCCTCCGCCCGCCGCCGGTCGTGCGTCCGCGACCGGTCGCACCTCGGTGCCCGGACCCGTCACCGGTCGCCCCGGCGTTCCCGAGGTGCCGCCGGCCACAGGTCGCACCGCCGTTCCCGGGCCCGCCACGGGCCGCACGACCGTGCCCGACGCCACCCCCGCCACAGGCCGCACGTCGGTGCCCGGGCCCGTCACGGGCCGCACGTCCGTGCCCGAGACCGGGCCGGCGGCGGGCCGCACCTCGGTCCCCGGCGCCGGACCGTCGGCGGGTCGCCCGGCAGCGCCCGGGGCAGGGCCGGCGGCGGGTCGCGGCGGCGTGCCGTCCGCGTGGGACGCCCCAGCCCGTGAGGCGACACCGGGCGGGCACCGGGCCGCCGACGAGGAGTCGCCGTCGCGCGGGCGCCGGGCCGCACCCGAACCCCGCCGCGGCGAGCCCGACCTGGAATCCAGCGGCGGCCGGAGGTCGTTCGAGGCGGCCGCCGGCGCCGTTCCACCGCCGCAGCGTCGTGGCGAGCCGGACCTGGAGTCGAGCGGCGGTCGTAGGTCGTTCGAGGCAGCCGGCGGCGCCATCCCGCCGCAGCGTCGTGGTGAGCCGGATCTGGAGTCCAGCGGCGGTCGCAGGTCGTTCGAGGCGGCTGCCGGTCCGATCCCGCCGCAGCGCCGTGGTGAGCCGGACCTGGAGTCCAGCGGCGGCCGGAGGTCGTTCGAGGCGGCCGCCGGCCCCGTCCCGCAGGCGCAGCGCCGCGGCGGCGCCGAGCCGACCGGCCGCTTCGCCGCCGACGCCGGTCCCGCCGCCGCCCAGGGCCGCGCCGGCCACGGCTCCGCCGGCTCCAGAGGCGTCGGCTCGCAGCAACCCGGACCGGACAAGACCGGCCCGCAACACACCGGACCGCACGGCCCGGGCGCGGGACCGCAGGAGCCCGGACCGCCCGGCGCGCGCGGCCAGAGCGGCCCGCGGACCGGCACCGGCCCCCAGAGCGACCCGCACGGCCGTGCCCAGGGCGAGGCGTACGGACGCGGCGGACCCCAAACGGGCGCCACGGCCGGCAACCAGCACGGCCCCCAGGGCGGGCCGCACGGCGGCGGGCCCGGCGGCGGGCAGGGGCCGGCGCACCCCGGCGGCGGGCCGCAGCAGCGGGGACCGCAGCAGCGCGGCCCGCACGGCGCGCCCGGCGGGCGGCCACCGGTCAACGCACCGGGCGGGCGGCCCTCGCCCTACGGCGTGCCGCGGCAGCCGGGGGAGGCGCCGCCGAAGCCGTTCGTGGACCTGGCGCGGTTCGACCCCAACCCCGCGACCACGTACCGCGGCATCGCCACCACACCGGGAGCGTTCGACTGGGAGTCCACGACGCAGATCGCGCCGTTCGGGCTGCTGCAGCTCGCGCAGGCCAAGCGGGTGCGGCAGCTGCGGCTCGCGACGATCATCTTCGTGGTGCTCGCGGTGGTGAGCGCGCCCGCGGCGTTCTTCGTGATCCGGGAGTTCACCAGGGACCCGGTGTTCGTGGAGCTCGACAACCTCAACCTGCCGGAGTGGGCGGCCCGCAACCCGACCGACGGGGCGCTCGGCAGCCGCTGGTGCATCCGGGAGTGCCGGTCCCGGCAGCGGACCTGGGAGTCGGCGCGCGGGCCGGAGGAGACCAACCGGGCGTTCGTCGGCAAGCTCAAGGACGCCGGCTGGGTCGAGTGGGACATCCCCGACTGCCAGGCCGAGGGCGTCGACGGGATCGAGACGTGCTGGCAGCGCGACGAGTACGTCCTGGACCTGTGGGTGCGCGCGGCCGTCTGCGAGGTGAAGGGCGCCCGCCCGACGGTGAACCCGTCGCAGGCGAACCCGTCCCAGTCGGGCAAGCCGACGCCGAAGGCACCGGCCAGCCAGCCCGCGTCGCAGGACCCGGCGCCGCAGCCGTCGGGGGAAAGCGACCCGGGCCCGGCGCCCACCGCGATCTGCCCCCTCGCGGTGGCGACCATCAAAGTCTTCAACCGGATCAGCTACGGCCCAGGTGGCGAGCAGGGCGGCGGCTGACGGCGACACCGGCCGGTCGAGAAGCGCCGCCTCATCACGGAGGGTAGGGTTCCTCCGTTGGATGAGCGCATCCACGCGGGTGAAGGAGGAAACGGGCGTGACCGTGTCCCTGGGCGGTATCGCGGCGCTGGTGGCGTCGGGTGGTTTTTTCGTGCTCGTGCTGGTGCTCGCGGTGCCGATCCTTCGGGTCCGGCACACGATCGACGCGGCGACCGGCGCGCTGCGCGACGCCGCGGACCAGACGACCCCCATGCTGGAGCGGATCAACAGCACGATCGACAACGTCAACGTGGCCCTCAGCCAGGTGCACACCACGCTTGACGGGGTGAACATGCAGCTGGCGCGCATCGACACGATCACCGAGAACGTGTCGCACGTGAGCGCCAACGTGGCGAACCTGTCCACGGTGGTCAGTGCGGCCGCGGCGAACCCGCTCGTGAAGGTCGCCGCGTTCGGCTACGGCGTGCGCAAGGCCGCCGCCAACCGCCGCGCCGCCGCCGACGAGGCCGAGGTGCGCGAACAGATCAAGCAGTCGCGGCGCAAGCGCGTCTAGTCGCGCGGGCGCTGCCCGTACACCACCTGACAAACGAGACAAGAAAGGTTGAGCCATGCGGCGCATGCTGTGGCTCGGGATCGGACTCGCCATAGGCGCTTTGGTCGTCCGCGCGGTCACCAAGAAAGCGCAGGCCTTCACCCCGCAGGGCATCGCCGCCTCGGCGCGCGACTCGGCCGTCGGCCTCGCCGGCACCGTCCGCGGGTTCGTCGACGACGTGCGTGACGGCATGGCGGAGCGTGAGGCCGAGATCCACGCCGCGTTCGCGGAAGGCGCGACCCTCGACGAAGACCTTTACCCGGAAGGCCGGCAGCACCGATGAAGACCGCGGAGATCAAGCGTCGTTTCCTCGCCCACTTCGAGGGGGCGGGACACACGGTCGTGCCGAGCGCGCCGTTGCCGGCGATCGCCGACCCGAACCTGCTGTTCATCAACGCGGGCATGGTGCAGTTCGTGCCGTTCTTCCTCGGCCAGCGCACGCCGCCCTACCCGCGGGCCGCGAGCGTGCAGAAGTGCATCCGGACGCCGGACATCGACGAGGTCGGCAAGACCAGCCGGCACGGCACGTTCTTCCAGATGAACGGCAACTTCAGCTTCGGCGACTACTTCAAGGACGGCGCGATCAAGCTCGCCTGGGACCTGTCGACCAACCCGGTCGACAAGGGCGGCTTCGGCCTGGACCCGGAGCGGATCTGGGCGACGGTCTACCTCGACGACGACGAGGCGATCGAGATCTGGAAGAAGACCGGCCTGCCCGCCGAGCGGATCGTGCGGCGCGGCAAGAAGGACAACTTCTGGTCGATGGGCATCCCCGGGCCGGCCGGTCCGTGCTCCGAGCTGTACTACGACCGCGGCCCCGCCTACGGCAAGGAGGGCGGCCCGGAGGTCGACGAGGACCGTTACCTGGAGTTCTGGAACCTCGTCTTCATGCAGTACGAGATCACCAACGTGCGGTCGAAGGAGGACTTCGACATCGTCGGTGAGCTGCCGGCGAAGAACATCGACACGGGCATGGGCCTGGAGCGCATCGCCTCGATACTGCAGGGCGTCGACAACCTGTACGAGATCGACGAGGTCAACCCGATCCTGAGCAAGGCCGCGGAGATGACCGGCAAGCGCTACGGGCAGACCGTGTCGAAGGTGGCCGGCGAGTCGCACCCCGACGACGTGCGGCTGCGCGTCATCGCCGACCACGTCCGCACCGCGCTCATGGTGATCTCCGACGGGGTCACGCCGTCGAACGAGGGCCGCGGCTACGTGCTGCGCCGCATCCTGCGCCGGGCGATCCGCTCGATCCGCCTGCTCGGCTGGCACGAGGGTCCGGCGCTGCCGATCCTGCTGCCGATCGCGCGGGACTGCATGTCGCCGTCCTACCCGGAGGTGGCGGCCGACTTCGACCGCATCTCGACGTACGCGTACGGCGAGGAAGAGGCCTTCCTGCAGACGCTGAAGGCGGGCACCACGATCCTCGACACCGCCGTCACGGAGACGCGCGCCGCCTCGAAGACCGTGCTGTCCGGGGACAAGGCGTTCCAGCTGCACGACACGTACGGCTTCCCGATCGACCTGACCCTGGAGATCGCGGCCGAGCAGGGCCTGACGGTCGACGAGGAGGGCTTCCGCCGCCTCATGGCCGAGCAGCGCACCCGCGCCAAGGCCGACGCGAAGGCCCGCAAGACCGGCCACGCCGACCTGTCGCAGTTCCGCGCCGCCCTGGAGCAGGGCGGGCCGGTCGAGTTCACCGGCTACCGCGAGGTGGCCCGGGAGTCGGTCGTGCGGTCGCTGCTCGGTGCCGCCGCAGGGGGCCAGGGCGAGGAGATCTCGCTGGTGCTGGACGCCACCCCGTTCTACGCGGAGGGCGGCGGCCAGATGCCCGACCTGGGCGTCATCACCACCGGCAGCGGCAAGGCCGAGGTCCTCGACGTGCAGAGCCCGCTGCCCGGCCTGATCGTGCACCGGGTGAAGATCCTCGAGGGCGAGATCCGGCCCGGCGAGTCGGCGTTCGCGGAGATCGACACCGCGCGCCGGCGGGCCGTGTCGCGGGCGCACACCGCGACCCACCTCATCCACCAGACGATGCGCAACTTCCTCGGCGAGTCGGCGACCCAGGCGGGCTCGCTCAACGCGCCCGGCCGGCTCCGCTTCGACTTCAACACCCCCGGCGCCGTGCCGCAGAGCGTGCTGCACGACGTCGAGCAGCAGGTGAACGAGGTGCTGCTGCGGGACCTGCTGGTGCACGCGTTCGTCACGTCGCAGGAGGAGGCGCGCAAGCTCGGTGCCATGGCGCTGTTCGGCGAGAAGTACGGCGACGAGGTCCGCGTCGTCGAGGTCGGCGACTACGCCCGCGAGCTCTGCGGCGGCACGCACGTCGAGCGCTCCAGCCAGCTGGGCCTGGTGAAGATCCTCTCCGAGTCGTCGATCGGTTCGGGTGTACGACGGGTCGAGGCGCTCGTCGGTCTGGACGCGTTCGGGCACCTGGCGCGGGAGCACGTCCTCGTGTCGCGCCTGGCCGAGCTCTTCCGGGTCCCGGGCGACCAGGTCGCCGACCGGGTCGAGCAGACCGTCGCGCAGCTGCGCGACGCCGAGCGGGAGCTGGAGAAGCTGCGCACCCAGCTGGTCCTCGCCAACGCAGGCGGGCTCGCCGACGCGGCGAAGGACGTGCACGGCGTCGCGTACGTCGGCACCGAGGCGCCCGAGGGCACCTCCGCGAACGAGGTCCGGACGCTGGTGCAGGAGATCCGCGGCCGGATCCCGGCGGAGCGGCCCGCGGTCGTCGCCGTCGCCGCCCGCGCGGGCGGCAAGGCGTCGCTCGTCGTCGGCATCAACGCGGCCGCGAAGAGCCGCGGCCTGTCCGCCGGTGACCTGGTCAAGGGCGCCCTGTCCGGCCGCGGCGGCGGCAACGCCGACCTCGCGCAGGGCGGCGGCGTGCCGGCGGCGGAGGCCCCCACGTTGCTCGCCGCGGTCGAGCGAGCGCTGTAGATCGGCTGCCATGCGGGTAGGTGAATTCGTCGATTCACCTACCCGCGGGCGTTTGCGGGGTGCGCGGTGCGCATAGGGTGCTACCCGTGACGACGCAGCCGTGGACCCGTGGCCGGCGGATCGGCGTCGACGTCGGCAGTGTCCGCGTCGGCGTCGCGATGTGCGATCCGGACGGGATCCTCGCGAGCCCCGTCGCCACCCTGCCGCGCGATCAGGTCACCGAGAGTGACAAGGTTGCATCCGACATGTCGGAAATCCTGCGGCTGGTCGCGGAACACGAAGTGGTGGAGATCGTTGTCGGCCTGCCGATTAACCTGGCCGGCAAGGAAGGGCCCGCAGCGGCTCTGATCAGGCAATATGCCGACCGTCTGGCGGAGCTGGCGGACCCCGTGCCGGTCTTGCTGACGGACGAGAGGATGTCCACCGCGGCGGCAACACGTAGGCTGTCGGAGCGCGGCGTCCGTGGCAGGCGGCAACGCGCGGTCATCGATCAGGTGGCCGCCGTGGAGATCCTGCAACGATGGCTCGACGCGCGACGGGCCGTTCGCGGCTGAATGCCAGGAGGCGAAGGACAGATGGGCGAGCTTGACCTGGGCTGGGACGACGAGGAGCGGCCCAGCAGACATCGGCGCCGCGCCGCGTCCGCTCCGGCCCGCGGCAGACGGAAGGGCCGTGGCGGGAGGACCTTCCTCGCGCTCTTCATCAGTCTGCTGGTCTTCGGCGGTCTCGCGTTGGGCGTCTATGTCGGCGTCGACCGGGTCAAGGACATGTTCACCGCTGCCGACTACAACGGCGGCGGCTCCGGCGAAGTGACGGTCGAGGTCCTGCCCAACCAGTATGCCGCCGACATCGCCAACACGTTGGCGGAAAAGGGCGTCGTGAAGAGCGCGAAGGCGTTCGTCGAGGCGGCGAAGAAGGACGAGCGCAGCAAGAAGCTGCAGCCGGGCTTCTACAAGCTGCGCAAGCAGATGGCCGCCGCCCAGGCCCTGTCGCTGATGCTCGACCCGAAGAGCCGCCTGGTCAACAAGGTGACGCTGCCCGAGGGCCTCACGTTCCAGGAGACGTTCAAGAAGCTGGCCGACGTCACGAAGATCCCCTACGAGGAGTTCGAGAAGGCCTCGCAGGACACCAAGGCGCTCGGCCTGTCCGACGTGTGGTTCCAGCGCCAGGACGGCAAGGGCGTCGCCAAGAGCATCGAGGGCTTCCTCTTCCCGGCGACCTACGACTTCCCGCCGAACGTCGACGCGACCGCCATCCTGAAGATCATCATCAACCGGTTCAACCAGGAGATCGAGTCCCTCGGGTTCATCGACGGCGTGCAGAGTTCGCTGCACATCTCGCCCTACGAGGCGCTGATCGGCGCGTCGATCGCCCAGGTCGAGGGCCTCGACAAGGACCAGGAGGGCATCGTGCGGGTGCTCTACAACCGGGTCTACTCCGGCAAGTTCCCGTGCAGCTGCCTGCAGGTCGACAGCACCGTCAACTACTACCTGCGGATCACCGGCAAGGGCGCCAAGCCGTCCACCGAGCTGCTCAACTCGGAGCTGCACAACAAGAAGAACCCGTACAACGCCCACGACGTCCCCGGCATGCCGATCGGTCCGATCAGCAACCCCGGCACCAGCGCGCTGAAGGCGGCGATCAACCCGCCGAAGCACGACTACTACTACTTCTGCGCCATCGACACGGCCGGCAACACCGGATACGCCAAGACGTACCCCGAGTTCGAGAAGCTGTGGGCCCAGGCGCAGAAGAACGGCGTCAAGTAGGTGCGTGCCGCCGTCCTCGGCCAGCCGGTGAGCCACTCGCGCTCACCGGCGATCCACAACGCCGGCTACGCGGCCGCCGGGCTGCGCGACTGGACCTACACGGCGATCGAGTGCGGCACCGAGGACCTGCCCGGGTTCGTTGCCGGGCTCTCGCCCGACTGGGCCGGGCTGTCGCTCACCATGCCGCTCAAGGAGGTCGCGCTGACGGTCGCCGCGATGGTCGACCCCTTCGCGGCGGCGATCGGCGCGGCGAACACGCTGGTCCGGCGGGCGTACGGATGGCACGCGTACAACACCGACGCCCCCGGCATGGTCCGGGCGCTGCTGGAGGCGGGTGTCTCGCGCACGCCGCGGCTCGCCGTGCTCGGTGGCGGCGGCACCGCCCGGGCCGCCCTGGCCGCGGCCGCTTCCCTGTCGGCGGACGTCACGCTGTACACGCGGCGGCTCGAAGCTTTTGAAGAGCTGCTGCCGGTGGCCTCGGCGCTCTCCGTGGACCTCGTGCACGCGCCCTGGTCGTCGCTCGACTCGTGCACCTCCTTCCCGGTGGTGATCTCCACGGTGCCGAAGGGGGCGGCGGACCCGCTCGCGGTCGCGGACTGGTCCGGGCGGCCCGTCGTGTTCGACGCGATCTACGAGCCGTGGCCGACGCCGCTGGCCGCCGCGGCGTCCGCTGCCGGGTGTGCGATCGTGTCCGGGCTCGATCTGCTGCTGTGGCAGGCGGTCGACCAGTTCGAGCTGTTCACCGGCAAGGCTGCGCCGGTCGCGGCGATGCGGGCGGCGCTGCGTTCCGCCTGACTGCGTGTTGTCTTTTGGATCGCTGTTCGTCGGCGAGGCGGCCGTGCGTTCCGTCTGATGGGCTTTGGTGACCTCATTGCGGGAAGTGTCATACCCGCGTGACATGCTTGCCGGGTGTTGCGCTGGTTGACCGCAGGTGAGTCGCATGGCCCGGCACTCGTCGCGATCCTGGAGGGTGTTCCCGCAGGTATCGAGCTGACGAGCGCGTCCGTGGCGGCAGAGTTGGCCCGTCGACGTCTCGGCTATGGCCGCGGCGCGCGGATGGCGTTCGAGCAGGACGTGGTCGAGTTCGTCGGCGGCCTCCGGCACGGGCGCACCCTCGGCAGCCCCGTCGCGATCCGCGTCGGCAACAGCGAGTGGCCGAAGTGGGAGACCGTCATGGCGGCCGACCCCGTCGACCCCGACGTGCTCGCCGCCCAGGCGCGCAACGCGCCGCTGACCCGGCCCCGCCCCGGCCACGCCGACCTCGCCGGCATGCAGAAGTACGGGCACACCGACGCCAGGCCGATCCTGGAGCGGGCCAGCGCGCGGGAGACCGCCGCCCGGGTCGCCGTCGGCGCCGTCGCCAAGGCCCTGCTGCGCCAGGCGCTCGGCATCGACATCGTCTCCCACGTCATCGAGCTCGGCTCCGTCGCCGCCAAGCCCGGCCTGCTGCCCCGGCCCGAGGACTTCGACCGCATCGACGCCGACCCGCTGCGCTGCCTCGACCCCGACGCGAGCGCCCGCATGGTCGAGGAGGTCGACGCCGCGAAGAAGGACGCCGACACCCTCGGCGGCATCGTCGAGGTCCTCGCCTATGGCGTCCCGCCGGGCCTCGGCAGCCACGTGCAGTGGGACCGCAAGCTCGACGCCCGCCTCGCCACCGCCCTCATGTCCATCCAGGCGATCAAGGGCGTCGAGATCGGTGACGCGTTCACGCAGGCCCGGTCCCGCGGCTCGCAGGCGCACGACGAGATCATCCCCACCGCCGACGGCGTCCGCCGGGTCACCGACCGCGCCGGCGGTCTCGAGGGCGGCATCACCACCGGCGAGCCGCTGCGGGTCCGCGCCGCGATGAAGCCCATCTCGTCGCTCAACCGGGCGCTGCAGACCATCGACGTCACCACCGGCGAGCCCGCCACCGCCATCAACCAGCGCTCCGACGTCTGCGCGGTCCCCGCCGCGGCCGTCGTCGCCGAGGCGATGGTCGCGCTCGTCCTCGCCGAGGCGGCCCTGGAGAAGTTCGGCGGCGACTCGGTCCCCGAGATCCAGCGCAACGTCACCGGCTACCTGTCGAACCTGGTCATCCGGTGAAGCCTCGCGCCGTCCTCGTCGGCCCGCCCGGAGCGGGCAAGACGACCGTCGGCACGCTGCTCGCCGCCGCGCTGGGCGTCGACTTCCGCGACGTCGACGCGGACATCGAGGCCGTCGCCGGCAAGCCGATCCCGGAGATCTTCATCGACGAGGGCGAGGACCACTTCCGCGCGCTGGAGCGGGCCGCGGTCGCCTCGGCGCTGTCCACGTTCGACGGGGTGCTGGCCCTCGGCGGCGGCGCGATCCTGGCCGCCGAGACCCGCGAGCTGCTCTCCGGGCACACCGTGGTCTACCTGACGGTCGAGCTGTCCGACGCGGTGTCCCGGGTCGGGCTCGGCAGCGGGCGGCCGCTGCTCGCGCTCAACCCGCGGGCCACGCTGAAGTACCTGCTGGACCAGCGGCGGCCGCTGTATGAGCAGGTCGCCACCGTCACCGTCGGCACCGGCGGCCGCACCCCCGAGGACATCGCCGAAGAACTGGCCGGCAAGCTGTGACCGCTGTCGCTGTCGCTGCCGGTGTCGCTGGGTTGGAGGGTCTGCTGTGACCGCCGTTTCCGTGGTCGACGTCTCGGGCTACTCCGTCCTGATCGGGCGGGGACTCTTCGACCGGGTGCCTTCGCTGGTCAGCGGCGCGGCGCAGGTCGCCGTGCTGTTCGCCGGGCCGGTCCGCGGGCACGCCGAGCAGGTCATGGCGGCGCTGCGGACCGCCGGCCACGTTGTGCTGCCCCTCGAGGTCCCCGACGCCGAGGCGGGCAAGGACATCGCCGTCGCCGCCGGCTGCTGGGACGCGCTGGGGGAGGCCGCGTTCACCCGCAGCGACGCCGTCGTGGGCGTGGGCGGCGGGGCCGTCACCGACGTCGCCGGGTTCGTCGCCGCGAGCTGGCTGCGGGGCGTCCGGCTCGTCCAGGTCCCGACCAGCCTGCTCGGCATGGTCGACGCCGCGGTGGGCGGGAAGACCGGCATCAACACCGCCGCCGGCAAGAACCTCGTCGGCGCCTTCTACCCGCCGGTCGGCGTCGTGTGCGACCTGTCGACCCTGGACACGCTGCCCGCCGACGACCTGCGCGCCGGCATGGCCGAGGTGGTCAAGTGCGGGTTCATCGCCGACCCCACCATCCTCGACCTCGTCGAGGCCGACCCGGCGCTCGCCCTCGACCCGCACGGCGCGGTGCTGCCCTCGCTGGTCGAGAAGGCCGTCGCCGTCAAGGCCCGGGTGGTCTCCACCGACCTGCGCGAGTCCGGCCTGCGCGAGATCCTCAACTACGGCCACACCCTGGGCCACGCGATCGAGCGCCGCGAGCAGTACCGCTGGAAGCACGGCCACGCGGTCTCCGTCGGCCTCGTCTACGCGGCCGAGCTGGGCCGGCTCACCGGCCGCCTCCCCGCCGACGTCGCCACCCGCCACGCCGCGGTGCTGAAACTGCTGGACCTCCCTGTCACGTACGACGCCGCCGCCTGGCCCGACCTCCACGCCGCGATGCGCGTCGACAAGAAGGCCCGCGGCGCGACGCTGCGCTTCGTGGTGCTGGACGGCCTCGCCACCCCGGGCACCCTGGCCGGCCCACCCGACGACCTGCTCTTCGCCGCCTACGCCGCAGTAGCCGCCTGACCCCACCCCCTGGGCCGCGCCGGTCGATCGCTGAACCGGCCGGTACCAGGACAGCTTTTCCGTGATCCGGAAGAGTTTGTGCTGCTATGACGACATGAAGTCTTCCGGATCATGGGGTGGGTGAGGGCTGAGGTCGTGGTGCTGTTCCCCGACCGTTGTCCTCGTGTGGTCTGGCGCCGTTGAGGGCGTTGTTCGCTGCTCCGTGCCGCCCGCTGGTCTAAGAACCAGGACTGTCGATTGCTGGACTGGGCGGTACCAGGACAGCTTTTCCGTGATCCGGAAGAGTTTGTGCTGCTATGACGACATGAAGTCTTCCGGATCATGGGGTGGGTGAGGGCTGAGGTCGTGGTGCTGTTCCCCGACCGCTGTCCTCGCACGGTCCGGCGTCGTCGAGGGCGTTGTTTGCTGCTTCCGTGTCGCCGTTTGGTCCAAGAACCAGGGTCGCCGATTTGCCGGACTGGTTGGTGCCAGCTCGCTCCCCGTGATCCCGAACTGTCCTGGTAGCCCTGGCTACCGGAACCGCACGGGATCACGGGGGAGGGAGCCGTGTCGATTGCTGGACCGGCGGGTACCAGGGCAGTTTTCCGTGATCCGGAAGAGTTTGAGTTGCTATGACAGCACAAAGTCCTCCGGATCATGGGGTGGCTGGCGTGGGTGGCGCTGGCTGGCTGCTCATGATCCCGAATGGTTCTGGTAGCCCTGGCTACCGGAACCGCACGGGATCATGGGGAAGAGGGACGCGTCGATTGCTGGACTGGCTGGTGCCGGGGCGGCTTTCCGTGATCCGGAAGAGTTTGTGCTGCTATGACGGCACAAAGTCTTCCGGATCATGGGGTGAGTGGCGTGGTGGTGCCGGCTGGCCGTCGTGATCTCGAATGTGTTCTGGGTCAGGGGGTGGCGGGGGCTGGGGTGGCAGGGGCTGCAGTGGAGAGCAGGGTGGGCAGGGGTGGGCGGAGGCGCAGGTACAGGATGCCGCCGACGGTGCCGAACATGGCGGCCACGACGGCCTGCGGGTAGGTGGGGGCGCCGAAGGGGAGCAGGAACATCGCGATGCCGACCGAGAGGCGGATCGCGGCGGGGGGCGGGTGGTGCAGGCCGGCCGCGAGCGGGACGATCGGCCACAGCAGGTACCACGGGTGCACGACCGGGCCGCACAGGACGATCGCGGCCAGGGCCAGGCCGAGGCCCGCGACAGGGTTCGGGGCGCGCAGCAGGGCCCAGCCGGCGAGCGCGCAGCCCGCGGCCGCCGCGACGAGGCGGATGACGGCCATCGCGGAGGGGTGGCCGGCGGAGGCGAGGAGCATGCCGACGTCGGTGCTGAGGGAGAGGCCGTTGCGGACGGTGGTGGGGGTGTGCAGGGCGGCGATCCAGCCCAGGCCCAGACCGGACGCGGCCTGGAGCACGATGAAGGCGAGGCCCGCCCCCGCCGCCGTGCGGATGAGGGCGCCCCGGCGGCCGCGGGTCAGGGCGACGACCGTGACGAGGGCGAGGATCGCGGGCGCCTTGACCAGGGCCGCGGCGACGATGAGGGCGGCGCCGAGCAGGGGGCGGTCGCGGACGGCGGCGAGCAGGCCGGCGGCGACGAGGCCGACCATGAGGGCGTCGTTGTGGACGCCGGCGACGAGGTGGAGCAGGAGCAGCGGGTTGAGCGCGCCGAACCACAGGGCGCGCTGCGGTGGGACGCCGAAGCGGGCGGCGAGGCCCGGCAGGCAGGCGACGGCCAGGGCGACCCCGGCCAGGGCGACGAGCCGCATCGCCCAGACGCCCACGACGGTGTGCTCGCCGGTGACGGCGACGATCATCGACGCGCAGCGCAGGAAGACGGGGCCGTAGGGGGCGGGCGTGTCCTGCCAGATGGGCGGGACGTCCAGGGCGAGGGGGCCGCCGAGCGTGGAGGGGCCCCAGCGGTACGCGTCGAGCCCCTGCCGCACCATCGCGCCCTGGGCGAGGTAGCTGTACACGTCGCGGCTGAACATGGGGGCCGTGGCGGCGAGCGGCGCCGCCCACCACAGCAGGGTCTTGATCAGGTCGGCGGGGCGCTGGCCGTCGACCGTGGACCGCATCCGCAGCCACGCGCCGCACAGCAGCACCAGCCCGAAGTAGGTGATGGCGACGCCCGCGAGGGGGAAGGCGCGCAGCTCGCGGATCAGCGGCCAGTCCTCGAACGGGTCGCGGCGAGGAAGGGCGCCGGCGGCGACGCCACCCAGCGCGATCGCGACGGAACCCGCGAAACCCAGGGTACGGTTGACGATGTCCGGTCTGCCCACTACGGCACACTGGCTGAGTTTCATGTCCTGGTGGCCAATGCGACATGAACTCCGGCCACCTCGACCGGTACACTGCTTCGGGCCTTTCCGCCGGCACGACGCCGCACGGACCAACTGACGAAAGTGACGTCTATCCACATGGCAACCACGAACGACCTGAAGAACGGCCTGGTGCTCAACCTCGACGGCGATCTGTGGGCCGTTGTTGAGTTCCAGCATGTGAAGCCGGGCAAGGGCGGCGCGTTCGTGCGGACCACCCTGAAGAACGTGCTCTCCGGCAAGGTGGTCGACCGCACGTTCAACGCCGGGACGAAGGTCGAGACCGCCACCGTCGACAAGCGGACGATGCAGTACCTGTACATCGACGGCGAAGACTACGTGTTCATGGATCTGCAGTCGTACGAGCAGATCTCCGTCCCCGCCGGCACGGTCGGCGAGGGGACCAAGTTCCTGCTCCCCGAGGCCGAGGTGACGGTGGCGACCCACGAGGGTGTGCCGCTGTACGTCGAGCTGCCCACGTCGGTGATCCTCGAGGTCACCTACACGGAGCCGGGCCTGCAGGGCGACCGCTCCACCGGTGGCACCAAGCCGGCGACGGTCGAGACCGGCGCCACGGTCAACGTGCCGCTGTTCATCAACATCGGCGAGAAGATCAAGGTCGACACCCGCGACAGCCGTTACCTCGGCCGGTCCTGACCGTGTCCTTCACTGGGGGCTCCTTCCTCGGGGGCGACGTCACCGCGCAGATGACCGCGCGGCGGAAGGCCCGCAAGCGTGCCCTCGACGTGCTCTACCAGGCCGACCTGCGCGGTGAGCCGCGCGGGTCGGTCCTGACGGCCTACGTGGCGAACCTCGAGGAGCCGAAGCCGGGCTACCTGCCGTACACCGTCCAGCTGGTGGAGGGTGTGGAGAGCCACGCCGTCCGGATCGACGAGCTGCTGTCCAGCTACGCCGAGGGGTGGACCCTGGAGCGGATGCCGGTGGTCGACCGGAACCTGGCCCGCATCGCGGTGTACGAGCTGCTCTACAACGACGAGATCGACAACCCCGTGGCGATCACGGAGGCGGTCGAGCTCGCGGAGGCGCTGTCGACCGACGACTCGCCCCGCTTCCTCAACGGCATCCTGGGCCGGATCGCCGACTACGCCACGTAAGACGCCGCTAAGCAAGGTGAGCCGGGTGTGATCCGCCGTCGGACGACGGGGGATCCGCCCGGCTTTGTGCTGCCTGCGGGAGGTCGGCGACGCGGCGAGATCATCATCACGCCCTCCGCGGAGAGTGATGTCCGCCCCACCCGGGGCGGGGTATCAACGCAAGGAGGGGGCCGCCGGAGCGACCCCCTCCTTGCTACGGAAGGTCAGGACTGAAACAGGCTGCGCGGGTCGGTGACCAGCACACCGTGCTCGTTGAGCCGCTCGACCAGCCCCGACGGCGAGGCGTCGTAGACGATCGCCAGGGCGCGCAGGTCGTCGGCCCGGATGGACAGCACGCGACCGTTGTAGTCGCCGCGCTGCTGCTGGATGGCGCGCGCGTAGCGGGCCACGTAGGCAAGGTCCTCGGCGCCGGCGTCGTACAGCCGCTCCAGGTCCAGGACGATCTTGTTGGTGGGCTCGTGCCTGACACCGCTGCCCTCGGGCAGCAGCTCGGCGACGGGGACGCGGTAGAACTCGGCCAGCTCGGCCAGGCGGGACACGGTGACGGCCCGGTCGCCCCGCTCATACGAACCGACGACGACGGCCTTCCAGCGCCCTGCCGACTTCTCCTCGACACCCTGCAGAGACAGCCCCTGCTGCTGTCGGATCGAGCGCAGGCGAGCACCAAGAGACTTGGCGTACTCAGACGGCATACGGACACTCCCAGTCACTGGCCTGAGGGGTTTCCCCAGCGATCGCTACGGAGCGTGACCGTAACTGGCGGAAGTCGCGGGGTCAAGTGGTCGAGACCCATCCGTTGCCCAGGTCAGGGCGGTTGTTAGGGTGGTTGCCGTTCGACGTCCTTTAACGACCCGTCCGGTGAGGCGGGGAAGGAGGTCTGGTTTGTCGACCCCGACAACAGGCGCTGAGCTGGGCAAAACCATCCTAACGGCGGCAGATGTCGCCCGTGTGGTGGACCGGATTGCCCATCAGATTCTGGAAAAGACGTCCGGAGCCACCGAAACGGTGCTGCTCGGCATACCTACCCGAGGCGTACCGCTCGCTCGCAGACTCGCCGCCAGGATCGCCACTTTCGAGGGTGCTGAGATCCCGGTGGGTGTGTTGGACATCACGCTCTATCGGGACGATCTTCGCCTCCAGGCGACCCGTGCGCTGGGTCACACGGAGATCCCGCCCGGTGGTCTCGACGGGCGCCGGGTGATCCTCGTCGACGACGTCCTCTTCTCCGGCCGCACGGTCCGCGCGGCCCTCGACGCGCTCAAGGATCTCGGCCGGCCGCGGATGGTCCAGCTGGCGGTCCTCGTCGACCGGGGCCATCGCGAGCTGCCGATTCGCGCCGACTACGTGGGCAAGAACATCCCGACCTCGATCGACGAGAGCGTCCGGGTGTCCGTCGCCGAGCAGGACGGCGACGACGCCGTGGTGATCGTGAGCAAGGAGAGGCAGGCATGAAGCACCTGCTCAGCGCCGCCGACCTGGACGCCGCCGCCGCCACGCTGGTGCTCGACACCGCGGCGGAGATGGCGAGCATCGCGGGGCGCGAGGTGAAGAAGCTGCCCGCGCTGCGGGGGCGCACCGTGGTGAACCTGTTCTACGAGGACTCGACCAGGACCCGGATCTCGTTCGAGGCGGCGGCGAAGCGGCTGTCGGCCGACGTCATCAACTTCTCGGCGAAGGGCTCCAGCGTCTCGAAGGGTGAAAGTCTCAAGGACACCGCCCTCACGCTGCAGGCGATGGGCGCCGACGCGGTCGTGATCCGCCACCCGGCCAGCGGCGCGCCGCACCGGCTCGCCAACTGGGTCGAGGGCAGCGTCGTGAACGCCGGCGACGGCACGCACGAGCACCCCACGCAGGCCCTGCTCGACGCGTACACGATGCGCAACCGCCTCGGCAGGCTCGCCGGGCTCAACGTGGCCATCGTCGGCGACGTGCTGCACTCCAGGGTGGCCAGGTCGAACGTGCAGCTGCTGCACACCCTCGGCGCGAAGGTGACGCTCGTCGCACCGCCCACGCTGCTGCCGGTCGGCGTCGGCGCGTGGCCGGCCAGCACGTCCTACGACCTCGACGCGGTGGTCCCGGATTCCGACGTCGTCATGATGCTGCGGGTCCAGCGGGAAAGAATGAACCAGGCGTACTTCCCCTCGGAGCGGGAGTACGCGCGGCGCTACGGCTTCGACGTGCCGCGCATGAGCCGGCTGCCCGAGCACGCGATCGTCATGCACCCCGGGCCGATGAACCGGGGCATGGAGATCGCGCCCGAGGTCGCGGACTCGCCCCGCTCCACCATCGTCGAACAGGTCGCCAACGGGGTGTCCGTGCGGATGGCCGTCCTCTACCTGCTGCTCGGAGGCAAAGCGTGATCATCTCGGACACCCAGCTGGGCGAGATCACCGTCGAGGACGGGGTAATTGTCGGCATAAATCCGGACAAGAAGGGTGGCAAGATCGCGCTTCCCGGACTCGTGGACCTGCACACCCATCTGCGGGAGCCCGGGCGGGAGGACGCCGAGACGGTCGAGTCCGGCTCGCGCGCCGCGGCCCTGGGTGGATACACGGCCGTGTGCGCGATGGCCAACACGAGCCCGGTCGCCGACACCGCCGGCGTCGTGGAGCAGGTCTGGCGCCTCGGCCGCGAGGCGGGCCTGGTCGACGTG
This sequence comes from Dactylosporangium sp. NPDC049742, assembly GCF_040674675.1. NCBI lineage: Bacteria > Bacillati > Actinomycetota > Actinomycetes > Micromonosporales > Micromonosporaceae > Dactylosporangium > Dactylosporangium sp. NPDC049742. The sequence goes on from NZ_JBFANF010000010.1 coordinate 189,228, forward strand.
CAGCCGATCGGCGCCGTCACCGTCGGGCTGGGCGGCGAGCAGCTCGCCGAGCTCGGCGCGATGGCCGACTCCGCGGCGAAGGTCCGCGTGTTCTCCGACGACGGCCACTGCGTGCACGACCCGCGCCTCATGCGCCGGGCTCTCGAATACGTCAAGGCGTTCGACGGGGTCGTCGCCCAGCACGCCGAGGAGCCGCGGCTGACCACCGGCGCGCAGATGAACGAGGGCGAGGTCGCCGCCCGCCTGGGCATGACCGGCTGGCCGGCCGTCGCCGAGGAGGCGATCATCGCCCGGGACGTGCTCCTCGCCGGGCACGTCGGCGCCCGCCTGCACATCTGCCACGTGTCGACGGCCGGCAGCGTCGAGCTGATCCGCTGGGCGAAGTCCAAGGGCTGGCGGGTGACCGCCGAGGTGACGCCGCACCACCTGCTGCTCACTGAGGACCTCGCCGTCGACTACGACCCGGTGTACAAGGTGAACCCGCCGCTGCGGACCCAGGCCGACGTGCTCGCGCTGCGCAAGGGCCTGCAGGACGGCACGATCGACTGCGTCGCGACCGACCACGCCCCGCACAGCGTCGAGGACAAGGAGTGCGAGTGGGCGTACGCCAGGCCGGGGATGCTCGGCCTGGAGACCGCCCTGGCGATCGTCGTACAGACGATGGGGCCGCAGTGGGACAGGATCACGGACTGGATGTCCGTCGCGCCGGCGAAGATCGCCGGTCTCGCCGGGCACGGCCACGCCCTGCAGGTCGGTCAGGTCGCGAACATCGCGGTCTTCGATCCGGAGGTCCGGTGGACGGTCGACCCGACCGCCCTGGCCAGCCGGTCACGCAACACCCCATACGCCGGGATGGAGCTGCGCGGTCGCGTCGAGGCGACCTATCTGCGCGGCGAGCCGACGGTGTTGAACGGAAAGGCGACTCGGTGAAGCGCAGAGCAGCATTGTTGGTACTGGAGGACGGCCGCACCTTCCGCGGCGAGGCCTTCGGCAGCATCGGGGAGACCTTCGGCGAGGCGGTGTTCAACACCGGCATGACCGGCTACCAGGAGACGCTGACCGACCCGTCCTACCACCGGCAGGTCGTCGTGCAGACCGCGCCGCAGATCGGCAACACCGGGATCAACGACGAGGACGACGAGTCGGGCCGCGTCTGGGTCGCCGGTTACGTGGTGCGCGACCCCGCCCGGTCCTACTCCAACTGGCGCGCCTCCGGCAGCCTCCAGGACCGGCTCGCGGTCGAGGGGATCGTCGGGATCAGCGGCGTCGACACCCGCGCCCTCACCCGCCACCTGCGCGAGCGCGGCGCGATGCGCGTCGGCGTCTCCAGCGTCGACGACGACCGCGACGGCATCCTCGAGCGCGTCCGCCAGCAGCCCGAGATGCTCGGCGCGGACCTGTCCGCCGAGGTGAGCACGCCCGAGCGGTACACCGTGGAGGCCGAGGGCGAGCACCGCTTCACGGTCGCCGCGATCGACCTGGGCATCAAGCGCAACGTCCCGCGCCGGCTGGCCGCCCGCGGGGTGACCACCCACGTGCTGCCCGCGAGCACCACCCTGGAGGACATCCGCGCGCTGAACGCCGACGCGGTGTTCTTCTCGCCCGGCCCGGGCGACCCGTCCACCGCCGACGGCCCGGTCAGCCTGGCCAAGGAGGTCATGTCCGCGAGGATCCCGCTCTTCGGGATCTGCTTCGGCAGCCAGATCCTGGGCCGCGCGCTCGGGTTCGGCACGTACAAGCTGGGCTACGGCCACCGCGGGATCAACCAGCCCGTCCTGGACCGGACCACCGGCAAGGTCGAGGTGACCAGCCACAACCACGGCTTCGCCGTCGACGCGCCCCGCGAAGGGCGCACCAGCACCGAGTTCGGCGAGGTCGAGGTCAGCCACGTCTGCCTCAACGACGGGGTCGTCGAGGGCCTGCGCTGCCTCGACGTGCCGGCCTTCACCGTCCAGTACCACCCGGAGGCGGCAGCGGGGCCGCACGACGCGGACTACCTGTTCGACAGATTCGCGGAGTTGATGAACACCAATGCCTAAGCGGACCGATCTCCGGCACGTCCTCGTCATCGGCTCCGGCCCGATCGTCATCGGCCAGGCGTGCGAGTTCGACTACTCCGGCACGCAGGCGTGCCGCGTGCTGCGCGCCGAGGGGCTGCGGGTCAGCCTCGTCAACTCCAACCCGGCCACCATCATGACCGACCCGGAGTTCGCCGACGCCACGTACGTCGAGCCGATCACCCCCGAATTCGTCGAGCAGGTCATCGCCAAGGAGCGCCCCGACGCGCTGCTCGCCACGCTCGGCGGGCAGACCGCGCTCAACACCGCCGTCGCGCTGCACGAGGCGGGCGTGCTCGACAAGTACGGCGTCGAGCTCATCGGCGCCAACATCGACGCCATCCGGCGCGGCGAGGACCGGCAGCTGTTCAAGGACATCGTCGCCAAGGCCGGCGGCGAGACCCCGCGCAGCCGGGTGTGCCACTCGATGGACGAGGTCCGCGCGACCGTCGCCGACCTCGGCCTGCCGGTCGTCATCCGGCCGTCGTTCACCATGGGCGGCCTCGGCTCCGGCATGGCGCACACCGACGCCGACCTGGAGCGGCTCGCCGGCGGCGGGCTCGTCGCCTCCCCGGTGCACGAGGTCCTCATCGAGGAGAGCGTGCTCGGCTGGAAGGAGTACGAGCTGGAGCTGATGCGCGACAAGCACGACAACGTGGTCGTCGTCTGCTCCATCGAGAACGTCGACGCGATGGGCGTGCACACCGGCGACTCCGTGACCGTCGCGCCGGCCATGACGCTCACCGACGTCGAGTACCAGCGGCTGCGCGACCTCGGCATCGCCGTGCTGCGCGAGGTCGGCGTCGACACCGGCGGCTGCAACATCCAGTTCGCGGTGCACCCGCAGACCGGCCGGCTGGTCGTCATCGAGATGAACCCGCGCGTCTCCCGCTCCAGCGCCCTGGCCAGCAAGGCGACCGGCTTCCCGATCGCGAAGATCGCCGCGAAGCTCGCCATCGGCTACACCCTGGACGAGATCCCCAACGACATCACCCTCAAGACGCCGGCGGCGTTCGAGCCCTCGCTCGACTACGTCGTGGTGAAGATCCCGCGGTTCGCGTTCGAGAAGTTCCCCGGCGCCGACGCGGAGCTGACCACGACCATGAAGTCGGTCGGCGAGGCCATGTCGATGGGCCGCACGTTCCAGGAGGCCCTGGGCAAGGCGATGCGGTCGATGGAGACCAAGGCCGCCGGGTTCTGGACCTACCCCGACAAGGCGGGCGTCGACCCGATCGAAGCGCTGAAGGTGCCGCACGACGGCCGGCTGTACACCGCCGAACGCGCGCTGCGGGAAGGGCACAGCGTCGCGGCCGTGGCCGAGGCGAGCGGCTTCGACCCGTGGTTCGTCGACCAGATCGCCGCGCTGGTCGACCTGCGCGCCGAGATCCTCAGCGCCGCCGTGCTCGACGAGCCGCTGCTGCGCACGGCGAAGCGGGCCGGCCTGTCCGACCGGCAGATCGCCGCGCTGCGGCCCGAGTTCGCCGGCGAGGACGGCGTGCGCAGCCTCCGCCAGCGGCTCGGCCTGCGGCCCGTCTACAAGACCGTCGACACCTGCGCCGCCGAGTTCGCGGCCGGCACCCCGTACCACTACAGCACCTACGAGGAGGAGACCGAGGTCGCCCCGTCGGACCGGCCCAAGGTCATCATCCTGGGCTCCGGGCCGAACCGGATCGGGCAGGGCATCGAGTTCGACTACTCGTGCGTGCACGCGGTCATGGCGCTGCGCGCCAAGGGCTTCGAGACCGTCATGGTCAACTGCAACCCGGAGACGGTGTCCACCGACTACGACACCGCGGACCGGCTGTACTTCGAGCCACTCACGTTCGAGGACGTCCTGGAGGTCGTGCACGCCGAGGACGAGTCCGGCAAGGCCGCCGGCGGCCCCGGCGTCGTCGGCGTCGTCGTGCAGCTCGGCGGGCAGACCCCGCTCGGCCTCGCCCAGCAGCTCGCCGACGCGGGCGTGCCGATCGTCGGCACCTCGCCCGAGGCGATCGACCTGGCCGAGGACCGCGGCGCGTTCGGCAAGCTCCTCACCGGGGCCGGCCTGACCGCGCCGGCGCACGGCACCGCGACCAGCTTCGGCGAGGCCAAGCTCATCGCCGACGAGATCGGCTACCCGGTGCTGGTGCGGCCCTCGTACGTGCTGGGCGGCCGCGGCATGGAGATCGTCTACGACGAGCAGACCCTGCGCGGCTACATCGCCCGGGCCACCGAGATCTCCCCGGCGCACCCGGTGCTGGTCGACCGGTTCCTCGACGACGCCATCGAGATCGACGTCGACGCCCTCTGCGACGCCGACGGCGAGGTCTACGTCGGCGGGGTCATGGAGCACATCGAGGAGGCCGGCATCCACTCCGGCGACTCCTCCTGCGTCCTGCCGCCGATCACCCTCGCCGGGGTGCACCTGGACGAGGTGCGGCGCTACACGGTCGCCCTCGCCCGTGGCATCGGCGTCCAGGGGCTGCTCAACGTCCAGTACGCGCTGAAGGACGACGTCCTGTACGTCCTGGAGGCCAACCCGCGCGCGTCGCGCACCGTGCCGTTCGTGTCGAAGGCGACGGCGGTGCCCCTGGCGAAGGCCGCGGCCCGCATCGCGCTCGGCGCCACGATCGCCGAGCTGCGCGCCGAGGGCCTGCTGCCCGCGACCGGTGACGGCGGCACCCCGCCGGAGCACGCGCCGATCGCGGTCAAGGAGGCGGTGCTGCCGTTCAAGCGCTTCCGCACGATCGAGGGCAAGGGCGTGGACAACCTGCTCGGCCCGGAGATGAAGTCGACCGGCGAGGTCATGGGCATCGACACGTCCTTCGGCCACGCCTTCGCGAAGTCGCAGGCCGCCGCGTACGGGTCGCTGCCCACCACCGGCACGGTGCTGGTCACGGTCGCCAACCGGGACAAGCGCGGCATCGTGTTCCCGGTCAAGCGCCTCGCCGACCTCGGCTTCTCGATCGTCGCCACCGCCGGCACCGGTCAGGTCCTGCGCCGGTACGGGGTCGCCTGCGAGATCGTGCCGAAGCACTTCGAGGAGGGCGGCGGCCGCAACGCCGTGTCGATGATCGCCGGCGGCGAGGTCGCCCTGGTGATCAACACCCCGCAGGGCTCCAGCGGCCGGCAGGACGGCTACGAGATCCGCAGCGCGGCGGTCGTCGCCGACATCCCGTGCATCACCACGCTGCCGGGCGCGGCGGCCGCGGTCATGGGCGTCGAGGCGCTGCTGCGCGGCGAGATGACGGTCCGGCCGCTGCAGGAGCTGCACGCCGCCCTGCGCGGGCAGCAGTGAGCGGCCAGCGGAGCGTCTTGGGCCGCTCACGGGCAGTGCAGGTTGGGCTCGCGGCGACGCCGGAGGCGGCGTTGTGAGCGGCCAGCGAAGCGTCTTGGGCCGCTCACGGGCAGCGCAGGTTGGGCTCGCGGCGACGCCGGAGGCGGCGTCGTGAGCGGTCAGCGTCGGCCTTGGAGGCTGCGTCGTGACGTATGAGCGGCTGGTCCGCCCGGTGCTGTTCCGTCTCGGCGGCGGCGACGCCGAGACGGTGCACGAGCGGACCCTGCACTGGCTGTCGCGGGTGCCGTCGAAGAAGCGGGCCTACAGCCCGCCCGGTGCGCGCCGGACCGTGTTCGGGATCGACTTCCCGAACGCGGTCGGGCTCGCCGCCGGCATGGACAAGGACGGCCGGGCGCTGCGGGCCTGGCCGCGGCTCGGCTTCGGCTTCGTCGAGGTCGGCACCGTCACCTGGCACCCGCAGCCCGGCAACGACCGCCCCCGCCTGTTCCGGTTCCCTCCGCAGGAGGCGATCGTCAACCGGATGGGCTTCAACAACGGCGGCGCGCGGGCCCTCTCGGCCCGGCTGAAGGCCCTCGGGCCCCTGCCCGTGCCGCTGGGCATCAGCCTCGGCAAGTCGAAGGTGACGCCCCTGACCGGCGCCGTCGAGGACTACGTCAGCAGTTTCCGGCAGCTGTACGACCAGGGCGCGTACTTCGCGGTGAACGTCAGCTCACCGAACACCCCGGGGCTGCGGGAGCTGCAGGACAAGGCGCACCTGACGGCGCTGCTCGGCGCGCTGCACGCGGAGAACCGGGCGGGCAAGCCCGTGCTGGTCAAGGTCGCCCCCGACCTGACCGACGCGGCGCTCGGCGAGCTGCTCGACGTGTGCCTGGCCCAGGGTGTCGCCGGGCTGATCGCCACCAACACGACCGTCGCCCGGCCGGGCGTGACGACCACCGAGACCGGCGGGCTGAGCGGCCGCCCGCTCGCGCCGCGGGCCCTGGAGGTCGTGCGTTTCGTCGCCAAGGAGAGCGGGCTGCCGGTCGTCGGTGTGGGCGGGATCACCTCCGCCGACGACGTGACCCGCATGCTCGAGGCCGGGGCGTCGCTCGTGCAGCTCTACACCGGATTCATCTACCACGGCCCGCGCCTCGTGAAGCAGGCCGTCCACGCCACCAGGGAGCACGCGTGAGCGAACGGTTCGGGGCCCGGCTGAGGGCCGCCATGGACACGCTGGGGCCGCTGTGCGTCGGGATCGACCCCCACCCCTCCCTGCTGGCCGCCTGGGGCCTCTCCGACGATGTCAAGGGCCTGGAAGCGTTCAGTCGGACGGTGGGGGAGGCCCTGGCCGACCGGGTCGCGGTGATCAAGCCCCAGTCCGCCTTTTATGAGCGTTTCGGCTCCAGGGGCATAGCGGTGCTGGAGTCGACTATCCGACAGTTTGACTCGACCCGGACTCTTGTAGTTCTCGACGTCAAGCGGGGTGACATCGGTTCGACGGCCGCCGCGTACGCGGACGCGTACCTCGACCCGGCGTCCCCGCTGCGGGCCGATGCGATCACCGTCAGCCCGTTCCTCGGGGTCGGTTCGCTGCGCCCGATCTTCGACAAGGCGGCCGCGAACGGCCTCGGCGCGTTCGTCCTCGCGCTGACGTCGAATCCCGAGGGCGCGTCGGTCCAGCGGGCCGTCGGGGCCGGCGGAAGGACCGTCGCGCAGACCGTCGTCGACGAGATTGCGCAGCTCAACGCGGGTGTGACGCCCCTCGGCGACGTCGGCGTCGTGATCGGCGCGACGCTCGGTGAGCACGGCCACGACCTGACGAACCTCAATGGACCGATCCTGGCGCCGGGCCTCGGTGCACAGGGCGGCAGAGCCGACGGACTGCGGGCCGCGTTCGGTGATCAAGCCCCTGACGTGCTGCCGTCGTACTCCCGGGAGATCCTCGGCGCGGGCCCGGACGTGGCCACGCTGCGTGCTGCCGCGGAGCGGGCGCGTGACGAATGCGCGGCCGCTCTGGCGGTCACCGCCTGATCATCAAGCCGCCACCGGCCGTCGATCATGCGATACCCACGTTGCCGAAATGGCTCGTGACCGCTAGTTTTCCCCGCGCTAGACCATCAACATTCTTTTCAAGGGACCTGAGGAGACCTGGTGCCGCTCCCGTCACTGAGCCCGGAACAGCGCGCGGCCGCTTTGGAAAAAGCGGCTGAGATTCGTAAGGCTCGCGCTGAGCTGAAGGAGCAACTGAAGCAGGGGAAGACCACCCTCGCTGCCGTGCTCGATCGTGCGGAGTCCGACGACGTCGTCGGCAAGCTTCGGGTTTCGGCCGTGCTGCAGGCAATGCCCGGCATCGGCAAGATCCGCGCGACGCAGATCATGGAGAAGCTGAAGATCGCCGACAGCCGCCGCCTCCGCGGCCTGGGCGACCAGCAGCGCAAGGCACTGCTCGGGGAGTTCGCCGGCGGCAAGTGACTGCCGCGTGGCCGGTCCCCCCGGACCAGTGCTGAGACCTCGACGCGCCCGGACCCCTTGGGTCCGGGCGCGTTGTGTTTGCGCAGTCACCCGGCCGGACCCGCGGCCGGGACGTTTGCGTTTGCGCAGTCACTAGCTGCCCCACCGCAGGCGGCGGGTCCCGCCGGGGGATTCTCACCCCGGACCCCCAATGCTCGCTGCGCTCCCACCACCTGCGCCCTGGGCTGGTAAGGTTTACGGGTTCGCGAGCTGTCAATTGGAAAGTCGTGAGGTTGTTTCGTGGCCGGAACCGTGGCAGACCCCCAGGGCATCACCAACCCGCCGATCGACGAGCTGCTGGAGAAGACCACCTCGAAGTACGCCCTGGTGATCTTCGCGGCGAAGCGGGCCCGTCAGGTCAACGCCTACTACAGCCAGCTGGGTGAGGGTCTTCTCGAATACGTGGGTCCCCTGGTGGAGACCACGCCGCAGGAGAAGCCGCTCTCCATCGCGCTGCGCGAGATCAACAGCGGCCTGCTGACCGCCGAGCGCATCGAAGAGGTCTAGTCCGACATGCACGCCGAGGACGACGGAGCCGGTGACCGGCCGAGGGTCGTTCTCGGCGTCGCCGGTGGGATCGCCGCCTACAAGGCCTGCGAGCTGCTGCGGCTGCTGACCGAGTCAGGGCACGACGTCCGGGTCGTGCCGACGGCGGCGGCGCTCACGTTCGTCGGCGAGGCCACCTGGGCCGCCCTGTCCGGCCGGCCGGTCAGCACCGACGTGTGGACCGGCGCCCACGAGGTCCCGCACGTCCGGCTCGGCCGCGAGGCCGACCTCGTCGTCGTCGCGCCCGCCACCGCCGACCTTCTCGCGAAGGCCGCGCACGGGCTCGCCGACGACCTGCTCACCAACACGCTGCTCACCGCCCGGTGCCCGGTGCTCTTCGCGCCGGCGATGCACACCGAGATGTGGGAGCACCCCGCCACCCAGGCCAATGTCGCCACGCTCCGCTCCCGCGGCGTCGTGGTGCTGGAGCCCGACGCGGGGCGGCTCACCGGAGCCGACACCGGCAAGGGGCGGCTGCCCGCCCCGGCCGCGATCTTCGCCACCGCCCAGCGGCTCCTGCGGCGCGGCGGTCTCGCCGCCGACCTGGCCGGGCGGCACGTGGTGGTCACCGCCGGCGGCACCCGCGAGCCCATCGACCCGGTCCGCTTCATCGGCAACCGCTCCTCCGGCAAGCAGGGCTACGCGATCGCGCGGGCCGCCGTCGCCCGGGGCGCGCGGGTCACCCTCATCTCGGCCAACGTGGCGCTGCCCGACCCGGCCGGCGCCGACCTGGTTCGGGTCGAGACGACCGAGCAGCTGCGGGTCGCCACCTTGGACGCGGCCGCGAAGGCCGACGCCGTGGTCATGGCGGCCGCGCCGGCCGACTTCCGGCCCGCGGTCTTCGCCCCCGGCAAGATCAAGAAGGTGGACGGGACCGCGCCCACCCTGGAGCTCGTGACCAACCCCGACATCGCCGCGGAGCTCGGCGCGGCGAAGCCGGCGGGGCAGGTGCTCGTCGCGTTCGCCGCCGAGACCGCCGCGATCGAGCAGGCCGTCGCGAACGGTCACGAAAAGCTGCTCCGCAAGCGCGCGGACCTTATCGTCGTGAACGAGGTCGGGGTCGGCAAGACCTTCGGCGCGGAGCGCAACCAAGCGGTCATCCTCGGCGCCGACGGGACCCGCTCGGCCCTGCCCGAACTGTCCAAAGACGACCTTGCCGATAGGATTTTGGACCTCGTCATCGACCGTTTGCCCTGATCATCCCGGTCCCACGACGACGTGGCGGCCCAGACTCCACCATGCCTTTGTCGGTTCTCGAGGGCCAAGTCGTACACTGCTGCGAAGCCAACCAAACCGACGCCGTAACCCCTGAGGAGCACCATTGGCCCGCCGCCTGTTCACGTCAGAGTCGGTCACCGAAGGTCACCCCGACAAGATTGCCGATCAGATCAGTGACGGCATCCTCGACGCGCTCCTCACGCAGGACGCCCGCAGCCGGGTCGCCGTCGAGACGCTCATCACCACCGGCCAGGTCCACGTCGCCGGTGAGGTGACCACCAGCGCCTACGCCGACATCGCGAAGATCGTCCGCGAGACGATCCTCGGCATCGGCTACGACTCGTCGAAGAAGGGCTTCGACGGCGCCTCCTGCGGCGTCAGCGTGTCGATCGGCGCCCAGTCGCCCGACATCGCCCAGGGCGTCGACTCCGCGATCGAGGTCCGCGAGGGCTCCGGCAGCGACAACCTCGACCTGCAGGGCGCCGGCGACCAGGGCATGATGTTCGGCTTCGCGTGCAGCGAGACGCCCGAGCTCATGCCGCTGCCGATCGCGCTCGCGCACCGGCTCGCGCGCCGCCTGTCCGCGGTCCGCAAGGACGGCACGATCCCCTACCTGCGCCCCGACGGCAAGACGCAGGTCACGATCGAATACGACGGCCTGCGCCCGGTCCGGCTGCACACGGTCGTCGTCTCCAGCCAGCACGCGCCCGACATCTCGCTCGAGTCGCTGCTGACCCCCGACGTGCGCGAGCACGTCATCGCCCCCGAGCTCGAGGGCCTGGGCCTGGAGACCGACGGCTACCGCCTGCTGGTCAACCCGACCGGCCGCTTCGAGATCGGCGGCCCGATGGGCGACGCCGGCCTCACCGGTCGCAAGATCATCGTCGACACCTACGGCGGCTACGCCCGCCACGGCGGCGGCGCGTTCTCCGGCAAGGACCCGTCGAAGGTCGACCGCTCCGCGGCGTACGCCACCCGCTGGGTCGCGAAGAACGTCGTGGCCGCCGGCCTGGCCGAGCGCTGCGAGGTCCAGGTCGCCTACGCGATCGGCAAGGCGCACCCCGTCTCGCTGTTCGTGGAGACCTTCGGCACCGAGGTCGTGCCGGTCGAGCGGATCGAGAAGGCCATCAACGAGGTCTTCGACCTGCGCCCGGCCGCGATCATCCGCGACCTCGACCTGCTCAAGCCGGTCTACCAGCAGACCGCGGCCTACGGTCACTTCGGCCGCGAGCTGCCCGGCTTCACGTGGGAGCAGGCGAGCCGCACGGCCGAGCTGAAGTCCGCCGCCGGCGCCTGATCCACACTTCGACGTTGGCCGATCAATCTGATACCGGGATTGATCGGTCAACGTCTATTTCCGGCCTATCACAGGACGGTCTCTTCCCGTCACTGGAGCCGGTCGGGAAGGCCGCCGCGAAGGCCACCGGAAAAGCCGCCGCCGAGCGCGTCGCGGGAAAGTCGCGCACCGCGAAGCCCCGCGAGGCCGCCGCCGTGCTGCCGGTCGCCCGGATCTGCGTCGACGTGCCGCTGCCGCACCTGGACCGGCCGTTCGACTACCTGGTGCCCACCGCTCTCGACGCCGCCGCCGTCCCGGGTGTACGGGTGAAGGTCCGCTTCGCCGGACAGCTCGCCGACGGGTTCCTGCTGGAGCGGGTCGCGGAGTCGGAGCACGGGGGCCGCCTGCAGTTCCTGGACAAGGTGGTGTCACCGGAGCCGGTGCTGCGGCCGGAGGTCGCCGCCCTGGCCCGCGAGGTCGCGGACCGCTACGCGGGCACCATGTCCGACGTCCTCCGCCTCGCCGTCCCGCCCCGTCACGCGGCCACCGAAAAACGTTCCCCCGCCGATTCACCCTCCGCACCGGCCGCCGACGAGGGGTCGCCGGACGAGGGTTCCCAGGGCGAGGGGTCTCCGGACGAGGGGTCTCAGGGAGAGGCTCCGTCGGGCGAGGCTTCTCCGGACGTGCCGTCTTCGGCGGCCGCCCCGTCCGCCGGGTTCCCGCCCGCGGTGCCACCGGTCTCCGAGGCGGGGTGGCGGCGGTACCCGGCAGGAGTGGCGCTGCTGCGGGCCCTCGGCGACGGGCGGCGGCCGCACGCCGTGTGGACCGCGCTGCCCGGGGAGGACTGGCCGGCGCGGCTCGCCGAGGCCGCGGCGAGCACCCTCGCCGGCGGACGCGGCGCGCTGATCGTCGTCGCGGACGCCCGGGACCTCGACCGGCTCGACGCGGCGATGGCCGAGGCGCTCGGCGGCACCGGGGCGCACGTGGCGCTGTCCGCGGCGCTCGGGCCCGCCGAACGGTACCGCCGCTTCCTCGCCGCGGCGCGCGGGCACGTGAAGGTCGTCATCGGCACCCGGGCCGCCTGCTTCGCGCCCGTCGCCGACCTGGGCCTCGTCGCCGTCTGGGACGACGGCGACGACCTGCACGCCGAGCCCAGGGCGCCGTACCCGCACGCCCGCCAGGTCCTCCTCGCCCGCGCCGAACAGGCAGGGTGCGGGATCATCGTCGGGGGGTTCGCGCGTACCGCCGAAGCCCAGCAGCTCGTCGAGGCCGGCTGGGCCATCGAGGTCGCCGCCGGCAGGGACGTCGTGCGGCGGCACATGCCGCAGGTGGTGACCGTCGGCGAGGACGACCAGATGGCCCGCGACCCGGGAGCGGTCTCGGCCCGGCTCCCCACCGCCGCCTGGCGGGCCGCCCGCGACGCGCTGCTGCGGGACGCGCCGGTGCTCATCCAGGTGCCGCGGCGCGGGTACATCCCGTCGGTCGCCTGCGCCGAGTGCCACACCCCGGCCCGCTGCCCGAACTGCTCCGGACCCCTCGCGCTGCCGTCGGCGACCGCGCCACCGTTGTGCCGGTGGTGCGGACGGGTCGCCGCCGCGTACGCCTGCCCGGAATGCCGCAGCCGACGCCTCCGCGCCTCCGTCGTCGGCGCGCGCCGGACCGCCGAGGAGCTCGCCCGGGCGTTTCCGGACACCCCGGTGCGGACCTCGGGCCGCGACGGCGTCCTCGCCACGGTCCCCGGCGAGGCGTCGATCGTCGTGTCGACCCCGGGCGCGGAGCCCGTGGCCCCCGGCGGGTACGGCGCCGTCCTCCTCCTCGACACCTGGGCCCTGCTCACCCGCGCCGACCTGCGCGGCACCGAGGAGGCGCTGCGCCGCTGGCTGACCGCCGCGGCCCTGTGCCGGCACACCGGCACGGTCGTCGTGGTCGCCGACGCGTCGCTCGCGGTCGTGCAGGCGCTCGTGCGGTTCGACCCGGGCTGGCTCGCCGCCCGCGAGCTCGCCGACCGGCGCGAGCTCGGCTTCCCGCCGGTCGTGCGGATGGCGTCGCTGACGGGTGCGCCGGCCGCCGTCGCCGACCTCCTGGCGGCGGCGAAACTGCCACCGGGCGCGGAGGTCCTCGGCCCCGTCCCCGCCGCCGACGGCCAGGAGCGGATGCTGGTCCGCACCGGCCGGTCCGGCGGCCGTGCCCTCACCCTCGCCCTGCGCTCCGCCGCCGGCCTGCGCTCCGCCCGCAAGGCCACCGACCCCGTCCGCGTCCAGGTCGACCCCCTGGATCTGCTCTGACCTGCTCTGACTTTGTGATTCGCCCTGTTTCTCGCTCCGGAGTCACCCCGGGCAGGCGGTTGCATGGAAGGCATGGATACCGAACGGTTCAACGAGCTCCTGGAGCGTGCCGTCGCCGACCTCGGCGCCTGCCCGTCAGCCGGGCTGATCGCCGTGGGGGAGCGGACGGGCCTGTTCGCCGCGCTGCGGCAGGGCCCCGCGACGACCGCCGAGCTGGCACGGCGGTCCGGGACCGCGGAGCGCTACGTCCGTGAGTGGGCCGGCGCGCTCACCGCGGGCGGCTACCTGACGCACGACGGCGGCACGTACGCGCTGAGCCCCGAGCAGCACGTCCTGCTCGACCCCGACGGGCCGGTGAACCTGCCGGCGGCGGCCGAGCTCTGCCTCGCGATCCTGAGCGACACCGACCGGCTCGAACGCGCCTTCCGCACCGGCGAGGGCATCGGCTGGGGCGAGCACGACGAGGCGCTGCACGCGGGCGTCGCCGCGTTCTACCGGCCCGGCTACGCCCAGCACCTCATCAGCGGGTGGCTGCCGGCCCTCGACGGGATCACCGACCGGCTGCGCGCCGGCGGCAGCGTCGCCGACATCGGCTGCGGGCACGGCGCCGCGACCGTCCTGATCGCCGAGGCGTTCCCGGCCGCGACGGTCACCGGGTTCGACGCGCACCCCGGGTCGGTCGCCGCCGCGACGGCCGCCGCGGCGAAGGCCGGCGTCCGGGCCGAGTTCGAGGTCGCGACCGCCGCCGGGTTCCCCGCACCCCCGGACGGCGGCTACGACCTGGTGACGATCTTCGACGCGCTGCACGACCTCGGCGACCCCCTCGGGGCCGCCCGGCGGGTCCGGGAGACCCTGAGCGACGACGGCACCTGGCTGATCGTCGAGCCCCGGGCCGGGGACCGGGTCGAGGACAACCTGCACCCGCTCGGGCGGCTCTTCTACGGCGCGTCGACGTACCTGTGCGTGCCGCACGCCATCTCCGAGGGCGGCGCCGCGCTGGGCGCGCAGGCGGGCGCGGCGCGGCTGACCGGGCTGCTCACCGAGGCCGGGTTCAGCGACGTACGGGTCGTCGCCACCACGCAGACCAACCTGGTCCTGTCAGCCCGGTAGCAGGGCCCTGAGGGCCGCCTCCAGGGGCGGGGCGCCCTCGCGGTTGTCCACCTCGCGGTGCGGGACCGCCGGTGGCCGGTCCGGCGGGATCGCCGCAAGGAAGTCGTCCCACCGGTCCAGCTTCTGTCCGTCGCGGTGCGAGCCGCGGGCCAGGAGCCGGGCCCGCAGCGTCGCCGGGTCGGAGCGGACCCACACCAGGTGGACGGGGTCGCCGCCGAGCGAGGACACGAACCCGGCCCACCGGCCCGCGTCGGAGATCTGGCCGGTGAACGGCGCGGACAGCACCACCGGGCAGCCGCGGGCGCGGATCTCGCGGGCGGTGGCGGCGAGCCCCGCGTACTCGTGCAGCTTGATGTTGGCGTCGTACCAGACGCCCTCGCGCTCACCCGGGGACCGGCCGGCGGCGGCGAGGGTGGCGGCGACGAACCCGCCGTAGAGGGTGTCCTTGTCCAGCAGCGCCGGCACCGGGTCGAGCAGCCCGATCAACAGGTCCGCGACCGTCGACTTGCCCGCCCCGGGCGGCCCGGCGACCACCCAGACCTCGGCCGGACCGCTCATGCCACCAGCAACTGGTTGGTGGCCAGCTCGCGGTACAGCTCGCTGGAGTCGAGCAGGTCGGCGTGCCGGCCGGTGGCGACGACCCGGCCGCCCTCCATGACCACGATCTGGTCCGCGTCGACGACGGTCGACAGGCGGTGCGCGACGACGATCATCGTCCGATTGTGCGCCACCGTGTCGATCGCCTGACGCAATGCCACCTCGTTGCGCGCGTCGAGGTTGGACGTCGGCTCGTCCAGCAGCAGGATCGGCGGCGCGGCCAGCAGCGTCCGGGCGATCGCGAGCCGCTGCCGCTCCCCGCCGGACAGCAGCACCCCGCCCTCGCCGACCTGCGCGTCCAGGCCGAGCGGGGTCCGCTCGACGACGTCGGCGAGGTTGACCGCGTCGAGGACCTCCAGCATCTGCGCGTCGGTGGCGCCGGGCGTGGTGAGCCGCAGGTTCTCCCGCAGCGTCCCGGCGAGGACCGGCGCCTCCTGCTCCACGTAGCCGAGCTGGGCGCGCAGCGTCTGCCGCGGCAGGTCCCGCACGTCCACGCCGGCGACCCGGACGGTGCCGGCGGTCGCGTCGTAGAACCGCTCGACGAGCTGCAGCAGCGTCGACTTGCCCGCCCCGGAGGGGCCGACGAGGGCGGTGCGGGTGCCGTACGCCACCGTGAACGACACATCGCGCACGACCGGCTCCAGCGAGGCCGCGTAGCCGAACGTGACCCCCTCGAACGAGACGGCGACGGGGGAGTCCGCCACCGCGGCGGTGCCCGCGTCCTCCTCCAGCGGCACGACCAGGATGTCCTCCATCCGCTGCAACGCGCCCAGCCCCGTCTGCAGCTGCGTGTACGCGTGCAACGCCTGGCCGAGGGGCATGACCAGGAAGAACAGGTAGAGCACGAACGCGACCAGGTCACCGACGGAGATGGTGCCGTTCGCGACGCGGGCGCCGCCGACGCCGAGCAGCAGCAGGAACGCGCCCTGGATCGCGGCGACGCTGGCCGGCCCGACGAGCGCCTGCAGCTTCGCGATCCGCACGCCCGCCCGGTACGCCTCCTCGGCGCCGGACTCGACGGTGGCGACCTCGCGGTCCTCGGCGTTGCTCGCCCGGATCGTGCGGGCCGCGGTCAGCGCCCGCTCGACGGCGCTGGTCATGTCGCCGATGCGGGCCTGCGCCTCCTCCGAGGCGGGCCGGACCCGGCGGGAGAAGACCACCGCGATCGACAGGCCCAGCGCGAGACCGCCGCCGGCGGTGAGGAACAGGACTGGGTCGAGCAGCAGCATCGCGACGCCGGCGCCGACGACCATGACGGCGCCGGTGACGGTCTCGAACAGGCCGGACGTCACGACGGCCCGCAGGAGCGTCGTGTCGGCGCCGACCCGGGACAGCAGGTCGCCGGTGCGGCGCTGGTCGTACTCGGCGATCGGCAGCCGCAGCAGGTGCCGGGTCAGCCGCCGGCGGGCGGTCAGCACGAGCCCCTCGGCGGTGCGCTGCAGCAGGTAGTCGCGCAGCGCGTTGAGCACCGCGACGGCGGCGAGGACCGCGACCAGCAGCGCGACGGTCCGCCCGACCGCCTCCGAGGCCTGCAGGCCGTCGAGGACGTCGCGGGTCAGCAGCGGCTGGGCGAGGGTCGTGGCGGATCCGAGCAGCGACAGCACGCCGACGACGACGAGCGTCCGGCGGTGGTCACGCAGGTACGGCAGCAGCGAGCGCAACGAGACTTTGGCGGCCACCTGGCCGAGGCTAGCCCCGTTTTGCTGAGCGTCCCCTGAGGAGCACCAGTGACGGGTGTCGCAGCGCCTCGGGCGTCACCCTCGGGTCGGCGGCGACCGCGACGAGGTCGGCGGGCGCGCCCTCCTCGATGCCCTGGAACCCGAGGTAGCGGCGGGCGTCCCAGCACGCGGCGCCGACCGCGGCGGCCGGCGGCAGCCCCGCCGCGACCAGGTGCCCGATCTCCGCGACGACGTCGCCGTGGCCGAGGGAGTCGGTGCCGGCGAGGACGGTGACGCCGGCCTCCCACGCGTCGACGGTCGCGGTGCGCAGGCTCTCGACCCCGCCGAGGAACCAGTCCTTGCGCGGCCCCTCCGGCTTCGTGCGTACGGCGTCGACGTGGCCGACGAAGCCCGTCCACGTCGGGGTCACCGCGCCGCCCCGCGCGGCGAGCACGCCGAGCAGGTCGGGCGTCAGGAACCAGGCGTGCTCGATCGAGTCGACGCCGGCCAGGACCGCGGCGCGGGTGCCCTCGGCAGTCTGGCAGTGGGCGGCCACCCGCCCGTTCACCGCGTGCACGGCGTCGCAGAGCTCCCGCAGTACCGACTCCGGGGTCTTGACCCGGTCGAACTCCCAGTCGCCGTAGGTCTTGCACCAGCCGTCGTTGGCGAGGGCCTGCGCGACGCCTTCCGCGGCCAGGTTCTTCGGCACGGTCTGCAGGTCATCGAGCTCCTCCAGCCCTCGCCACGCGAGCCACGGCCCGGCGGTGACGAGCCGCGGCACGGCGTCGTCCTCCCGGAGCACTGCCGGGATCGGCTCCCGATGGCCCGGCACGCGCAACAGGAGGGTGCCGTCTTCTGTGTACTGCCGTGCGGCCGCCGCGAACAGCTCCGGGTCGAACGCCATCGTGTCCGCGTGGTGGCCCAGGTGCGCGTGGGCGTCGACGAGACCCGGCAGGATGAACCCGCCCTCGTGGACCGTGGTCACGTCGCCGGACGGGCGTTGGAAGGTGAGCCGGTCGCCGAGCACCCAGATGTCGCGGACGTCACCGTCCGGCAGGACGGTGCCACGCAGGTGGAGGCTCGTCATCGGGCCACACTAGACTTGTTTGACTCGAACCAGATATGGGGTGCCTCGTTTGACCGTCCAGTCCGTCCGCCTCTTCGGCGACCCGGTGCTGCGCACGCCCGCCGACAGCGTCGTGGACTTCGACCGTGAGCTGCGCAAGCTGGTCAAGGACCTGCTCGACACCATGGGCCAGCAGAACGGGACCGGCCTCGCCGCCCCGCAGATCGGCGTCGGGCTGCGCGTGTTCACCTTCGATGTCGACGACGTCATCGGGCACCTGGTCAACCCGGTGCTCGAGTTCCCCGACGAGGAGGAGCAGGACGGTCCCGAGGGCTGCCTGTCGATCCCGGGCGTCTACGTGGACACCAAGCGCCGGCAGAACGTGATCGCCAAGGGCTTCAACGAGCACGGCGACCCGATCCAGATCGTCGGCACCGGGCTGATGGCGCGCTGCGCCCAGCACGAGACCGACCACCTCGACGGGGTCCTGTTCGTCGACCGGCTCGACGCCGACCGGCGCAAGCAGGCGATGAAGGAGATCCGGGCGGCGGAGTGGTACAACCCCGACGCCCCGCCGGTCGTGAAGACCAGCCCGCACGGTCTGTTCGGCCGGTGAGGCTCGTCTTCGCGGGGACACCCGCCGTGGCGCTGCCCGCCCTCGACGCGATCGCCGCCTCCTCGCACGACCTGGTCGCCGTGGTGACCCGCCCCGACGCGCCCTCCGGCCGGGGCCGGCAGCTGGTGCCGTCGCCGGTCAGCGCGTGGGCGCAGGAGCGGGACATTCCCGTCCTGACCCCCGAGCGGCCGCGTGAGCCCGCGTTCCTGGACCGGCTCCGTGAGCTGGCGCCCGACTGCTGCCCGGTCGTCGCCTACGGCGCGCTGGTGCCGCGGGTCGCGCTCGACATCCCCCGGTTCGGGTGGATCAACCTGCACTTCTCGCTGCTGCCCGCGTGGCGCGGCGCGGCCCCGGTCCAGCACGCCGTCCTGCACGGCGACGACATGACCGGCGCCAGCGTGTTCCTCCTGGAGGAGGGCCTGGACACCGGCCCCGTCTACGGCACGCTCACCGAGCCCGTCGGCGCCCGCGACACCTCCGGCGACCTGCTGTCGCGGCTCGCCGACTCCGGCGCCTCGCTGCTGGTCTCCGTCCTGGACGGCATCGCCGCCGGCTCGCTCGCCGCCGTGCCGCAGGCGCACGAGGGCATCTCCCTCGCGCCGAAGCTCACCGTGGACGACGCCCTCGTCCGCTGGGGCGACCCGGCCTTCGCCGTCGACCGGCGGGTCAGGTCCTGCACGCCCGCCCCCGGCGCCTGGACGACCCTGCGCGGCGACCGGTTGAAGCTCGGCCCGGTCACGCCGGTCACCGCCGCCTCCGTCATCGGCGGCGGCGCGACGCTCGGTCCGGGCGTCGTCGCCGTCGAACGCAACCGGGTCCTGGTCGGCACCGGCACGGTGCCGGTCGCGCTGGGCACGGTCACCGCACCCGGGAAGAAGGCCATGCCAGCGGACGCCTGGGCGCGCGGCGCCCGCATCGAGTCCGGCGTGGTGCTCGGCGCCCCGGCTTCCGGAGCCTCGTCTTGAGGTCGCCCCGGCGGGGGCCGGGGCCGCGCCCGGCGGGCGCCCGTGACGACCGGCTCGTCCGGCCGCCGCGCGGTGGCCGCCCGGCGATCGACCCTGCCCGCGAGGCCGCCTACGAGGCTGTCGCCGCCGTGCACCGCGACGACGCGTACGCCAACCTCGTGCTGCCGAAGCTGCTCCGCGAGACCGGGGTCACCGGCCGCGACGCCGCGTTCGCGACCGAGCTGACCTACGGCACGCTCCGCCAGACCGGCACCCTGGACGCGATCGTCGCCGCCGCCGCGGACCGTGCCGTGGACCGCATCGACCCACCCGTCCGCGACGCGCTGCGGATCGGCGCCTACCAGCTGCTCAACATGCGCGTCGGCGCGCACGCCGCGGTCGCGACCACCGTCGACCTGGTCCGCTCCCTGGTCCCGGGCGCCGCCGGCTTCGCCAACGCGGTCCTGCGCCGCGTCGCCGAGTCCGACCGCGCCGCGTGGCTGACCCGGCTGGCCCCCGCCGACCCGTACGAGGCGGCCGCGCTCAACCACGCGCACCCGCAGTGGATCGTGCGCGCCTTCGCCGACGCGCTCGGCTCGCTCGACGAGGCGGAGCTCGCCCTCGACGCCGACAACCTCGCCCCGCCCGTGCACCTGTGCGCCCGGCCCGGCCTGCTCGACCCCGCCTCGTTCGCCGCGTCGCTGCGGGGCGCCTCCGTCGGGCGGTACTCGCCGTACGCGGTCGTGCTGACCGGCGGCGGCGACCCAGCCGGCATCGCCGCCGTCCGCGACGGCCGCGCCCACGTGCAGGACGAGGGCAGCCAGCTCGTCGCCGCCGCCCTTGCCCTGTCGGACATCGAGGGTCGCGACGAGCGGTGGCTCGACCTGTGCGCCGGCCCCGGCGGCAAGGCGGGCCTGCTCGGCGCGCTCGCCCGCACCCGCGACGCGCACGTGACCGCCGTCGAGGTCGCCCACCACCGGGCGGCGCTGGTCGCCAAGGCCACCGAGGGCCTGCCCGTCTACACGATCCACGCCGACGGCCGCGACGTCGGCAAGGACGCGGACCTGCCCGAGGGCGGCTTCGACCGGGTCCTCGTCGACGCCCCGTGCACCGGCCTCGGCGCGCTGCGCCGCCGCCCGGAGGCCCGCTGGCGCCGCCAGCCGTCGGACCTGCCCCCGCTGACCCGCCTGCAGCGCGAGCTGCTGCAGTCCGCGTTCCGGGCGGTCCGGCCGGGCGGGGTCGTCGCCTACGTCACCTGCTCCCCGCACCAGGCGGAGACCGAGGTCTCGGTCACGGAGGCGGCCCGCCGCTCCCAGATCGACATGGACCTCATCGACGCCCGCCCCTTCCTGCCGTCCTCCCTGCCCGACCTGGGCACCGGCCCGACAGTCCAGCTCTGGCCCCACCGCCACGGCACCGACGCCATGTTCCTGGCCCTGCTCCGCCGCTCATCCTGACGCGGCGCCTGTCTCGCCGCCCTGCTCGTGCCGTTCCCGGCTCGTGCCGTTCCCGGCTCGTGCCGTTCCCGGCTCGTGCCGTTCCCGGCTCGTGCGCGCGGGAGCTCGTGCGCGCCGACGTTTTCTCGTGCGCGCGGACGGAGTTCGCGCGGAGTTCTCGTGCGCGCGGGAGTGGGGGAGCGGGGTCCGGCGAACGGGGCGTGCGGTGCGGTGGAGGGCGGCGGATGGGGACGTGAGGCGACGTGGTGGCGCTGGCGGGCCGCTTTCATCAGCACCCTACCTCGGCCCACCTAATCGATCTTCGATCCGGTAGTTGGCGCGGAACCTTCTGTAGTTTGTGCAGGTTGCGGTGGGTCAGTCGGGGAGGAGGGCGGCGACCGTGGTGCGGGTGCCGCAGGAGAGGGCGATCAGCCGGTCGCGTTCGGCGAGCCAGGCGTCGCCCAGGGCCTGGCGGGTCGCCGGGTCCAGGCCGCGGGCGTCGTTGATCAGGGTGCGCTCCTCCTCGTCGAGGTGGTGGTAGAGCGAGTTCGCGAGCTTGCTGACGGCCTTGTCGAAGGCGGGCGACGTCATGTCGGGCACGTCCAGCAGGGCGAGGAGGCGGCGGTGGCCGTCTAGGTGCTCGTCCTCGCCGTGCTCGACGTGGCCGTCGCCGCCGGTGAGCTCGCGCAGTTTCGGGTACACCTCGGACTCTTCGGCGGTGGCGTGGGCGACGAGAAGGTCGGCGAGCTCGGTCAAGGTGCGCCGCCGGTGGCCTGCGAGATCCGCGGGGGAGCGGTCGCGCAGGGAGCGGAGCAGCGTCTCGAAGCGCACGTGATCGGCGACGATCACATCGACGACATCAGCCATCCACCGATTGTCCCCCATATCCGGCGGAAGGCGTACCGTCGCCTAGAGTGCTGATGTGAGCAACACCGTGATCGCACCGTCCATTCTCGCCGCGGACTTCGCGCGGCTCGCCGAGTCCGCCGGGGCGGTGGAGGGCAGCGCCGACTGGCTGCACGTGGATGTCATGGACTACCACTTCGTGCCCAACCTGACGATCGGGCTGCCGGTGGTGCAGAGCCTGCGGAAGGCGACCACGCTGCCGTTCGACTGCCACCTGATGATCGCGGACCCGGCGCGGTGGGCGCCGCAGTACGCGGAGGCGGGGGCGTACAACGTCACGTTCCACGCCGAGGCGGCCACCGACCCGGTCGCGATCGCGAAGGACCTGAGGAAGGCCGGCAGCCGGGCCGGGCTCGCGATCGACCGGGACACGCCGGTCGAGGGGTATCTGGAGCTGCTGCCGCACTTCGACCTGCTGCTGATCATGACGATCAAGGCGGGGTTCGGCGGGCAGGCGTTCATCCCGGAGCTGCTGGACAAGGTCAGGACCGCGCGCCGGCACGTCGACGCGGGCCATCTCGAGCTGCGCATTGAAGTTGACGGCGGAGTGGCCGACGATACGATCGCGGCCTGCGCGGAGGCGGGCGCCGACACGTTCGTGGCGGGCACCGCGGTCTTCGGCGCCGAGGACCCGGCCGCCGCGGTGCGCAGGCTCCGCGCCCTCGCGAACGGCTGACGGCACCAACAGCGCGGCACCAACAGCGCGGCACCAACAGCGCGGCACCAACAGCGCGGCACCAACAGCGCGGCACCAACAGCGCGGCACCAACAGCGCGGCACCAACAGC
>NZ_JBFANF010000010.1:211593-248716 GCF_040674675.1 Dactylosporangium sp. NPDC049742
CGCGCGGCACCAACGAGGAAAGCCCGAGAGACAACCGAAGAGGACAGCGCATGGGCGAGCCCGACACCATCCTCGTCGTCGACGACGACGTCGACATCGCCCGGTTCATCGAGGTCAACCTGAAGCTCGAGGGCTACCGGGTGCTGCTCGCCCACGACGGCGCCACGGCGCTGCAGCTCGTCGAGGAGCACATGCCGGCCCTCGCGGTCGTCGACTGGATGATGCCGCAGCTGGACGGCCTGGAG
Source organism: Dactylosporangium sp. NPDC049742 (assembly GCF_040674675.1). NCBI lineage: Bacteria > Bacillati > Actinomycetota > Actinomycetes > Micromonosporales > Micromonosporaceae > Dactylosporangium > Dactylosporangium sp. NPDC049742. The sequence goes on from NZ_JBFANF010000010.1 coordinate 211,839, forward strand.
CTGACCCGGCGGCTGCGGGCCGACCCGATGACGGCGCCGATCCCGGTGATCCTGCTGACCGCGCGCGGGCAGACCGCGGACAAGGTCATCGGGCTGCAGGCGGGCGCCGACGACTACCTGGTGAAGCCGTTCGACACCCTGGAGCTGGTCGCGCGGGTGCGCTCCACGCTGCGCCGCAACCAGGAGAACCGTGAGGTGTCGCCGCTGACCGGGCTGCCCGGCAACAGCCGCATCCTGCGCGAGATCACCGACCGGGCGCGGGCCGGCGCCGACTTCGCCGTGTCGCACGTCGACATCGACCGGTTCAAGGCCGTCAACGACGTGTACGGGTTCGCCCGCGGCGACGAGTTCATCACCTCGCTCGCCCGGGCGCTGCACCGTGCCGTGGTCGAGGTCGGGCTGCCGCCGGCGTTCCTCGGCCACATCGGCGGCGACGACTTCCTCGTCGTGTGCAGCCCCGACCAGCTCAAGCCGCTGACGACGAAGGCGATCCTGGAGTTCCAGGCAGCGTCGGACGCGCTCTACGACCCGTCCGACGCGGAGCGCGGCTTCGTCGAGGTCGTGCAGCGCAACGGCGAGGTCCAGCAGGCCAACCTGGTCACCCTGTCGATCGGGGTGGCGATCGGGCAGGCGGCCGCCGGCGGGCAGCTCACCGACCCGCGCGAGGTGATCGCGATCGCCACCGACATGAAGTCCGTGGCGAAGAAGCACAACGGCAACTACGTCGCTGTCGACCGCCGCAGTGCGCTGCACCTGTGATGTATGTCCCTTGGTAAGGACCGGGTCGGTCGCGGCGGAAATGTGCAAGACTCGGGTTACGTACCCACCACGCGCTGGCGGGGCTCGGTGAAATTCCGAACCGGCGGTAAGCGGTCGTAGACCGCGAGCCCGCGACCCGGTCGAAGCCATCGGCCGGTGGATCTGGTGTGAGTCCAGAGCCGACGGTCAAAGTCCGGATGGGAGTTCAGCGCGCGGGATCCGGTGTCCGTTTCGACGGGCGCCCGGGGGCTGGCCTGCGCATCTGCGCATCCCCGCACTCCGCCCGCAGCCGTCCCCATCAGCCTCCCGACGCGTGACCACACCGCGCGGAGAGGGCCATGGACGCAGACGCAGATGCCAGCCACATGCGGCGTGCCGTCGAGCTGTCCCTGCGCAGCCTCGGCGAGACCAGCCCCAACCCCAACGTCGGCTGCGTCCTCGTCGGCCCCGGCGGCGACGTCGTCGGCGAGGGCCGCACGGCACCCGCCGGAGGGCCGCACGCCGAGGTCAGCGCCCTTGCGGCGGCCGGCGAGCTGGCCCGGGGGGCCACCGCTTACGTCACCCTCGAACCGTGCGACCACACCGGCCGCACCGGCCCCTGCACGCAGGCCCTGATCGCGGCCGGGGTCGCCCGCGTCGTCGTCGCCGTCCGCGACCCCGACCCGGTCGCCGCGGGCGGCGCGGGGACGCTCCGCAACGCCGGTGTCCAGGTCGACATCGTCACCGACGATGCCGCACGCGACGCGATGATCGGCTGGCTGACCGCGGTCGGGCGGGGCACGCCGTACGTGATCTGGAAGTTCGCCGCCACGCTCGACGGGCGCTCCGCCGCCGCCGACGGCACCAGCAAGTGGATCACCTCGCCGGAGGCCCGGGCCGACGTGCACCGCATCCGGGCGGGCGTCGACGCGATCATCGCCGGGATCGGCACCGTCCTCGCCGACGACCCGCAGCTCACCGTGCGCACGCCCGAGGGGCCCGCCGCCCGCCAGCCGCTGCGGGTCGTGGTGGAAGGCGGTAGTCGTACACCTGCCGCCGCGAAGATCCTGGACGGCTCGGCGCCGACGTTCGTGGCCGCCGCACCTGAGGGCGGAAGGGTCGACCTGCACGGCATGCTGCGGCACCTGTACGACCAGGGCGTCCGCACGGCGCTGCTGGAAGGCGGCCCGACCCTGGCGGGCGCGTTCCTCGCCGAGGGTCTGGTCGACCGGGTCGTCGCCTACCTCGCCCCGAAGCTGCTCGGCGCCGGCCCGGCCGCCCTGGGCGCCGCGGGAATCTCCACCATCGCCGAGGCATTGACGCTCGACGTTGTCGATCTTGCCGTGATCGGGCCTGACGTGCGCCTGACGGCAACAGTGAAAGGTGCGTGACCCAGTGTTCACCGGCATCATCGAAGAGCTCGGCACGGTCGTCGCGATCGACCCGCTCGGCGACTCGGCGCGGCTGTCGATCCGCGGCGCGACGGTCACCTCCGACGCGGCCCACGGCGACTCCATCAGCGTCAACGGCGTCTGTCTCACCGTGGTCGACAACGACGGCGGCGTCTTCACCGCCGACGTGATGGGCGAGTCGCTGGACCGGTCCACGCTGGGCGCGCTCACCGCCGGCTCCCCGGTCAACCTGGAGCGCGCCGCGACCATGGCCACCCGCCTCGGCGGTCACATCGTGCAGGGCCACGTGGACGGCGTCGGCACGGTCCTGTCGCGGGAGGCCGGCGACCAGTGGGAGACCGTCACGTTCTCGCTTCCGCCGCAGCTCAGCCGGTACGTCGTGGAGAAAGGCTCCATCACCGTCGACGGCATCTCGCTGACCGTCATGGCGGTCACCGACGACACGTTCTCCGTCGGGCTCATCCCGACCACGCTCAAGCTCACGACGCTCGGTGCCAAGAGCGTCGGCGAGAAGGTCAACCTGGAGGTCGACATCATGGCCAAGTACGTCGAGAAGCTGCTCGCGAAGGGTGGCAAGTGATGGGATCTCCGGTCACGGGCCTGGACCCGATCGAGCGGGCGGTCAAGGACATCGCCGCCGGCAAGGCCGTCATCGTCGTGGACGACGAGGACCGCGAGAACGAGGGCGACCTGATCTTCGCCGCGGAGTTCGCCACCCCGGAGCTGGTCGCGTTCATGGTCCGCTACACGTCGGGCTACATCTGCGTGCCGATCATGGAGGCCGAGGCCGACCGGCTCGATCTGCCGCCGATGTACCGCACGAACCAGGACCGCCGCGGCACGGCGTACACCGTGACCGTCGACGCCAGGTTCGGCGGGACGACCGGCATCTCCGCCGCCGACCGCGCCCGCACGATCAGGCTCCTCGCCTCCGAGGACACCAAGCCGACCGACCTCTCGCGCCCCGGGCACATCGTGCCGCTGCGGGCCAAGGAGGGCGGGGTCCTGCGCCGCGCCGGGCACACCGAGGCGGCCGTCGACCTCGCCGCCATGGCCGGCCTGCGCCCCGCGGGCGTGCTGTGCGAGATGGTCAACGACGACGGCACCATGATGCGCCTGCCCGACCTGCGGGCCTTCGCCGAGCAGCACGACCTGGCGCTGGTCAGCATCGCCGACCTCATCGCGTACCGCCGGCACACCGAGAAGCAGGTCGAGCGGGTCGCCGAGACCCGGCTGCCGACCGAGCACGGCGTGTTCCGGGCCGTCGGGTACACCACCGAGTTCGACGACGGTGAGCACATCGCCCTCGTCTACGGCGACCTCGGCGACGGCGAGGACGTGCTCGTCCGCGTGCACTCCGAGTGCCTCACCGGCGACGTGTTCTCGTCGGTGCGCTGCGACTGCGGCCCCCAGCTGCACGCGTCCATGAAGATGGTCGCCGCCGAGGGCCGCGGCGTGGTCCTCTACATGCGCGGCCACGAGGGGCGCGGCATCGGCCTGATCCACAAGCTGCAGGCGTACCAGCTGCAGGACCTCGGCCGGGACACCGTCGACGCCAACCTGGACCTCGGCCTGCCGGCCGACGCCCGCGACTACGGCACCGGCGCGCAGATCCTCGTCGACCTCGGCATCAAGACGATGCGCCTGTTGACGAACAACCCGGCAAAGCGGGCGGGTCTGGAAGGGTACGGTCTGTCCGTGCTGGGTCGCACGCCCCTGCCGACCCGGCCGCACCCGGAGAACGTGCGCTACCTGCGCACGAAGCGGGACCGCATGGGGCATCTGCTGGACGAGCTCGACGAGGTCGCGGAAGGACTTGCGTGATGGCTGGAATTGGCGCACCGGTGCTGCAGCGGGTTGACGGCACCGGATTGACCCTCGGCATCGTCGCCACCCGGTGGCACGCCGAGCTGGTCGACCACATGCTCAACCGGGCCATCGAGGCCGGCGAGGCGTCGAACGTCGACCACATCACCGTCGCCCGCGTCGACGGCGCCGTCGAGCTCCCCGTCCTGGCCCAGGCCCTGGCGCACCGCTTCGACGCGGTGGTCGCCCTGGGCGTGGTGGTCCGCGGCGACACGGCCCACTTCGAGTACGTCTGCCAGTCCGTCACGGACGGGTTGACCCGGGTCGCCCTGGACGAGTCGACCCCGGTCGCCCACGGCGTGCTGACCGTCGACAACCTGGACCAGGCCCGCGCCCGCGCCGGCCTGCCGGGCTCCCCGGAGGACAAGGGCTACTCGGCCACCTTGGCCGCTCTCGACGCCGCCCACGCCCTCCGCCAGGTAGCCAAGTCCTGACCCCGTTTTCCGTGATCCGGAAGACTTTGTGCTGCCATAACGACACAAACTCTTCCGGATCATGAGAGGCGGCCGCCACGGAGTGATCGCGAACGGTTTCGGTAGCTCTGGCTACCAGAATGGTCGGGATCATGGGTGGGCTTGGTGCCGGCTCGCGCTGCGGGCTGCCTCTGGCCTCGTTTTCCGTGATCCGGAAGACTTTGTGCTGTCATAGCGACATAAAGTCTTCCGGATCATGAGAAAACGGCCACCACGGAGTGATCGCGAATGGTTTCGGTGGACCTGGCTACCAGAATGGTTCGGGATCATGGGTGGGTCTGGTGCCGGTTCGCGCTGCGGGCTGCCTCTGACCCCGTTTTCCGTGATCCGGAAGAGTTTGTGCTGTCATAGCGACATAAAGTCTTCCGGATCATGAGAAGCCACCGCCCGGCCACCGCGGAGGGTGGGCACGGGATGGGCGCGGATGCGCGATCCGGCCGCGCGGAGCGCTGGCTGTGCGAGCGCAGCGAGCATTGGGGGTCCGGGGTGAGAATCCCCCGGCGGGCCCCGCCGCGGCAGCGGTGGGGAGGCGAGCTACGGCGGAGCCGAAGGCGGGTATCAGACTTCGAGGACGGCGGCCAGGGTGTCGCGGAAGTTGCGTTCGGCGGGGGTGATGAGCTCGCCGCCGAAGCCCAGGACGTCGCCGGACTTGGCGGCGCTGACGACCTGGTCGGCGAGGGTGATGAGCCAGTACCGGTAGGACTCGGCGTCGGCGTCGGTGGCCTTCGCGGCCAGCAGCGCGTGGGCGGCCTTGGCGCGCTCGATGACGTCGGCGATGCCCGCGGCGCGGTCGGGGAACTCGATGATCGGGGGCTCGACGCCACCGGCGAAGCCGCCCACGGCGTCCTCGTCGATGTCGCCCTGGCGGGCGACGACGTCGGCGGCGACCGTGCGGACCAGGTCGCTGGCGGAGTCGCGGCCGTCGGCGATGGCCGTCATGCCCGCCGTCCACTCCTCGCGGGTGCGGCGGGTGCCGTCCTGCTCGGCCTGGGACGCGGCGATCAGCACGGACTGGGGCAGGCCCACGAGGAGCCCCCACTCTTCGTCGGTGTACTTCGGCACGGTTTCCACGCAGAACAGCCTATCCAGGATGGCCGGAGTTCGCCTTTCGGGTGATCGCGGTAAACCTGGAAACCCGCTCGCGCGTCGTAGGTGCGTGACGGCCGACGTGGGGACCACGCCATGGGACGGTAGGGCGGTGCTAGCAGAGCCCGCCCGGGACGCCGCGCGCGAGTGGAGCGCCGACGAGGCGGTCACCGCGCTGTTCTCGGCGCACTACCGCGGGCTCGTGCGGCTGGCGGTGCTGCTGCTGCACGACGAGCAGGCCGCCGAGGACGTGGTGCAGGACGCGTACGTGGGGCTGCACCGGCGCTGGTGGCGGCTGCGGGACGCGGACAAGGCGCTCGGCTACCTGCGCACGAGCGTCGTCAACGGGGCGCGGTCGGCGTTGCGGCACCGGGGGGTCGCCGACCGGTACGTGGCGGCGCGGCGGCAGGTCGACGAGCAGACGGTGGCGAGCGCGGAGACGGGGGCGCTGGCGTTGCTGCGGCACCGGGAGGTCCTGGAGGCGGTCCGTCGCCTGCCGGCGCGTCAGCGGGAGGCGATCGTGCTGCGGTACTACGCCGAGCTGTCGGAGGCCGAGATCGCCGACGCGATGGGGGTCAGCAAGGGGTCGGTGAAGAGCCATGCCGCCCGGGGCATGGCCGCCCTGCGGCTCGGTCTGGAGCAGGCACCATGAAGATGTCGCCGGAGGACCGGCTGCGGGCGGCGCTGCAGGCGCAGGTCGACACCGTCGAGGTGGCGCCGGACGCGCTGCCGCGCATCCGCGGCCGGATCGAGCAGCGGCGCCGGGGCGGCTGGGTGGTCCTCGCCGCGGCCGCGGCGGTCGCCGCCGTCATCGCCCTCGCGGTGGTGGTGTTCGTCCCCGAGCGGGTACCGGGCCCGGACGGGACGCAGGACCGGCTGCCGGCGGTGCCCGCGCCGACGCTCCCCTCGCAGCCGCCGTCGCCCACCGCGCAGCAGCCCGTGACGGTGCTGCTGCCGGTGTACTACGCCCGCAACGACCGGCTGGTGCGGGAGTTCCACGAGCTGCCGCTCCCGGCCGACGACGACGCGCACCGGGTGGCGGCGGCCGTCGGTGAGGCGTTGCGCGCCGGTACCGCCGCGGACCCCGACTACCTGTCGCTGTGGCCGGACTCCGTGACGGTGCGCGGGGTCGCCTTCGACGGCAAGGTCGTGGTCGTCGACCTGGCCGACGTGGGGGCGGGGCCGCGGTCCGGCACACCCGCGCTCGCGGTGCAGCAGCTGGTGTCGACGGTCGCCGCGGCGGCGTCGTACACGTCGGTGAAGCGGATCGACGGGGTGCGGATCACGGTGGACGGCTCGGCCGTGGCGAAGCTGTGGGGCGCGGTCGACACCAGCCGGCCGGTGAAGCAGCTGCCGCCGTCGGAGATCTACGCGCCGGTGTGGGTGATCGACCCGCAGCAGGGGCAGGTGGTCGGCAAGTCGTTCACCGTGCACCTGTCGGGGATCGTGTCGGAGGGCACCGTGCACCTGCGGATCCGCGGGGGAGCGGGCGGGGTCGAGCAGGTCGTCGTGGACCAGCCCGTGCAGCTGACGGCGGGCGCGCCCGCGGTCGGTGAGGCGAGGGTGCCGCTGACGCTCCCGACCGGCCGGTACACGATCGAGGCGTACTACGTCTCCATGGCGGACGGCAGCGTCCAGGGAGTGGACGACCACGAGTTCACGGTGGGGTGAGCGGGCCGGCGGCACGGCGTGAGGCAGGACACGCCTGTCGTGATCGTGATTCCCCTTTCACGGCCGGGCCTGCGAGAATTCGTGCCCGTGAAGACCTTTGACGAGTTGTTCGCCGAGCTGACCGCCAAGGCCGCCGCGGGCACCCCGGGCTCCGGCACCGTCGCCGCGCTGGAGAAGGGCGTCCATTTCATCGGCAAGAAGGTCGTCGAGGAGGCCGCCGAGAGCTGGATGGCCGCCGAGCACGAGGGTCGCGAGCGCACCGCCGAGGAGCTCTCACAGCTGCTGTACCAGGTGCAGTGCCTGATGCTGGCGACAGGGCTGTCGCTGGAGGACGTCTACCGACATCTGTAGGCCGGTAGCCGCGATCCCGTCCCTCCTGTCTTCGAAAGGCCCACCGATGCTGCGTATCGCCGTGCCCAACAAGGGCACCCTGTCCGGTCCCGCCGCCCAGATGCTCCAGGAGGCCGGCTACCGCCAGCGCTCCGACCCCAAGGACCTGCTGTGCCGTGACGAGGCCAACGACGTCGAGTTCTTCTACCTGCGCCCCCGTGACATCGCCACCTACGTCGGCTCCGGCGACCTGGACCTCGGCATCACCGGCCGGGACCTGCTGATCGACGCCGACAGCGGCGCCGAGGAGCTGCTCGACCTGGGCTTCGGGCGGGCCACGTTCCGCTTCGCCGGGGTGGCCGGCTCGATCGACGGCGACAAGCCCGCCGACCTGGCCGGGCTGCGGGTCGCGACCGCGTACCCGGGCGTGATGGAGCGCTACTTCGCCGAGCACGGCGTGTCCGCCGAGGTCATCCGGCTCGACGGTGCCGTGGAGAACGCGATCCGCCTCGGCGTCGCCGACGTGATCGCCGACGTGGTCGAGACCGGGGCGACCCTGCGCCAGGCCGGCCTGGAGACCTTCGGCGAGCCGATCCTCAAGTCGTCGTCGGTACTGGTGCGCCGCAGCGGGACCGGTGAGCTGGCCCCCGCGGCGAAGCAGCTGCTGCGCCGCCTCCAGGGTGTCCTGGTGGCCCGCCGGTACGTGATGCTCGCCTACGACGTGCGCGCCGACGCGCTCGACGCGGCCGTGGCGCTGACCCCCGGCATCGAGTCGCCGACGGTGTCGCCGCTGCACCGCGAGGGCTGGGTCGCCGTGCAGGCGATGGTCCAGCGCGACGAGGTGCACCGGATCATGGACGAGCTGTACGAGGTCGGCGCCCGGGCCATCCTGGTGACCGGCATCCACGCGTGCCGGTTGTAGTCTCATCGGTGTGAGCAGCACCGTTCTCGCCCGTCCGCGGCGCGCCAGGATCCTTGCCTTCGTCCTCGCCGCCGTGGTCGTGGTGGTCTTCACGCTCATCGCGCTGGGGCTGCACGGCAAGACCGGCGACGGCCCCGGCTATTTCCAGCGCGGTGACCAGGCCGCCATGATCGGCCTGGGGATCTGCGCCGCGCTCGCCATCCTGCTGATGGCCAGGCCCAAGGTCGAGGCCGACGAGACCGGGGTCCGGGTGCAGAACATCATCGGCTCCTACGACCTGCCGTGGGACGTGGTGCGCGCCGTCACGTTCGGCCGCGGCACCCCGTGGCTCACCCTGGACCTGCACGACGACGAGCGGGTCGCGGTGATGGCGGTGCAGATGGCGGACAAGGACCACGCCGTCAAGGCGGCGCGCCGGTTGCGGGCCCTGCACACGGCGTCGCTGACGAGCAGCGTGGTAGAGTAACTGGAGTCGACCGCACGCCGCGTCCCGTAAGGGAGCGAGGCGTGTTCGAAGCGGAGGTAAAACTCCCACCCGTGTAGCTCTGGGCAGCCGGGTCCGGTCTGATCGCGCGGCCTCGTCGTGAGGTGGTGTGGTCGAGTGGGCCCTCGCATGCGCGCTGCGCATCCGGGGGCTTTTTCGCTTCGGTCGGCACACCAGACAGCACCGATCGAGGAGGCCACATCAGCGTCGAGCCACGCGTCAACGAGCAGATCCGGGCACGTGAGGTCCGGCTGGTCGGCCCGGAGGGTGAGCAGGTGGGCATCGTCCCGCTCGAGCGCGCACTCCAGCTGGCCGCCGACGTGGACCTGGACCTGGTCGAAGTTGCGCCCATGGCACGCCCGCCCGTCTGCAAGCTCATGGACTTCGGCAAGTTCAAGTACGAGAGCGCGCTCAAGGCCCGGGAAGCCCGGCGTAACCAGCAGCAGACCGTCATCAAGGAGATGAAGCTCCGCCCGAAGATCGACCCGCACGACTACGAGACCAAAAAGGGTCACGTCATGCGGTTCCTGAAGCAGGGCGACAAGGTCAAGGTAACGATCATGTTCCGAGGCCGCGAGCAGAGCCGCCCGGAGCTGGGGTTCCGGCTGCTGCGCAAGCTCTCGGAGGAGATCTCGGAGCTGGGCTTCGTCGAGGCGTCCGCGAAGCAGGACGGCCGCAACATGATCATGGTCCTCGCGCCTCACCGCAACGTGAAGGCCGCGGCGACCGCTTCCCGTGAGGGTCGCACCGAGGACACCCCGGCGCCGGAGGGCGAAGCAGCCGTCCTGCCCGAGGTCGTCACCGCCGACCAGGGATAGAGCACCACCCGGCACCACTGCACCACACCACAACGACCGCGTCGTGCGGGCGGGACCCGCACAGCGGTCGTCCCGGCCTGTGCGCCGGTGCGCCACGGCACCCTCCCGTTCCGACGGGGAGGGTGCCGGCTCTGGCGTGCCGCACATGAAGGGGCAACATCAGCCATGCCGAAGTTCAAACCGCACTCCGGGATGAAGAAGCGCGTCAAGATCACCGGTCGCGGCAAGTTCATCGCCGAGCCGGCCGGCAAGCGCCACCTGCTCGAGGTCAAGCCCAGCAAGCGGACCCGCCGGCTCAGCGGCACCGTCGAGCTCGCCAAGACCGAGACCACGCGCGTCAAGAAGATGCTCGGCCTCTAATCACGCGTACCGCAGCTCCCCCCTTTCCTGACTTTTCCGACCGGCCCGCATGGCACAGGGCCGGTCTCGCATGAGGAGTAACGAACCGTGGCACGCGTGAAGCGGGCAGTGAATGCCCAGAAGAAGCGCCGTACCGTCCTGGAGACCGCCAGCGGCTACCGCGGGCAGCGCTCGCGGCTGTACCGCAAGGCCAAGGAGCAGATGCTGCACTCGATGCAGTACGCCTACCGGGACCGGCGCGACCGCAAGGGTGACTTCCGCCAGCTCTGGATCACCCGTATCAACGCCGCCGCACGCGCGAACGGCCTCACCTACAACCGCCTGATCCAGGGTCTGCGCCTGGCGGGCGTCGAGGTCGACCGCAAGATCCTCGCCGAGCTGGCCGTCAACGACGCGAAGGCGTTCAGCGGCCTGGTCGAGGTGGCGAAGACGGCCGTTGCCGCAGCCTGACGCAGTGCGATCCAGCCAACCCGGGGCGGTCTTCACCACACGGACCCCCCGGGTTGTCGCTGCCCGGCGGCTGCAGCGCCGCCGGGACCGGGACGAGACCGGCCGCTACCTCGCCGAGGGCCCCCAGGCGGTCCGCGAGGCCCTCCGCTGCGGCGTCGCCGTCGAGGTGTTCTGCACCGCCGACGCCCTCATCCGCCACGCCGCCCTCCTCGACGGGGCCAGGGTCAGCGTCGTCGACGACGACGCCCTCGCCGCGCTCACCGAGACCGTCCAGCCGCAGGGCCTGGTCGCCGTCTGCACCCAGCGCGACGTCCCCCTCGCCGACGCGCTGCGCAAGCAGCCCCGGCTGGTCGCCGTCTGCGCCGACATCCGCGACCCCGGCAACGCCGGCACCGTCCTGCGCACCGCCGACGCCGCCGGCGCGACCGCGGTCGTGTTCGCGGGCGACAGCGTCGACCCGTACAACGGCAAGGCGGTGCGCTCCTCCGCGGGTAGCCTGTTCCACGTCGACGTGGTCCGGGCCCGCGACGCGGCCGCCACGATCGCCGCGCTGCGCGACGCCGGGCTGCGGGTCCTCGCCGCCGACGGGTACGGCGAATCGGACCTGTTCGAGCTGTCCGACCTGGAGCGGCCCACCGCGTGGCTGTTCGGATCCGAGGCGCACGGCCTCCGCGAGGAGCTCAAGCAGGCCGCCGACGCGCGCGTCAGGGTGCCCATCCTCGGCGGCGCCGAGAGCCTGAACCTGGCTGCGGCCGCCGCGGTGTGCCTGTACGCTTCGGCGAAAGCACTGAACGTGTCAAGGGAGTCGATGTGAGCACGCGCCTGTTTATCCGGCCCGCCGGTGACGGTGGGCGGGCAGGACGTCGCACCTCCTGACACCTTCCCACGGCCGGCGGGCGCCCTTCTCTACACTGTCCGGGGCCTGTAATGGGGCCAACCTCCCGTGGGAAGAGTCCGATGACGTACCGCAATGATCCGTATGACCCGAAGCAGGCGATGCTGCTCGCCCAGGACGCCCTGGACGACGCCGTGGCGAGCGCTGACAAGGCATTCGCCGGCGCGAGCGACCTGGACGCCCTTGCCGCGCTGAAGTCGCAGCACCTCGGCGACCGCGCCCCGATCTCCCTCGCCCGCCGCGAGATCGGCTCGCTGCCACCGGCGGCGAAGGCCGACGCGGGCAAGCGCGTCAACGAGGCCCGCGTCGCGGTGCAGGCGGCGTTCGACGCCCGGCTCGCCGCCCTGACCGCGGAGCGCGAGGAGCGCGTCCTGGTGGAGGAGACGGTCGACGTCACCCTCCCGACCGGCCGCCGCCCCCGCGGCGCCCAGCACCCGCTGACCAAGATCATGGAGCGGGTCGGCGACCTGTTCGTCGGCATGGGCTACGAGATCGCCGAAGGCCCCGAGGCCGAGTGGGAGTGGTACAACTTCGACGCCCTCAACATGCACCCGGACCACCCGGCGCGCTCGATGATGGACACGTTCTTCGTCGCCGCCAGCGGCGCGGGCCCGGACCATGCCCATGACGTCGCCAAGGACGTCGACTCGCGGATCGTGCTGCGCACGCACACGTCACCCGTGCAGGCGCGGACGATGACGACCCGCAAGCCGCCGATCTACATCGTCTGCCCGGGTCGGGTGTACCGCACCGACGAGCTCGACGCGACCCACACGCCCGTGTTCCACCAGGTCGAGGGCCTCGTGATCGACAAGGGCATCACGATGGCGCACCTGAAGGGCACCCTCGACCACTTCGTCAAGGGACTGTTCGGCCCGGGCACCGAGACCCGCCTGCGGCCGTCCTACTTCCCGTTCGTCGAGCCCGGCGCCGAGATCGACATGTGGTTCCCGCACCACCGCGACGGCGCCCGCTGGGTCGAGTGGGGCGGCTGCGGCATGGTCAACCCGCGGGTGCTGCGCGCCTGCGGCATCGACCCCGACGAGTACTCCGGGTTCGCGTTCGGCATGGGCATCGAGCGGGCGCTGATGTTCCGCAACGCGGCCGCCGACATGCGGGACATGGTTGAGGGCGACGTGCGCTACGCGCGGGCGTTCGGATGGGAGGCCTGAGATGCGCGTACCTCTGTCATGGCTGCGTGAGCACGTCGACCTGCCGGCGGACCTGACCGCCGACGGCCTGGAGAAGGCCCTCGTCAAGGTCGGCCTCGAGGTCGAGGAGATGACCGACGCCGGCGCGTCCGTCGAGGGTCCCCTCGTCGTCGGCCGGGTCGAGTCGATCGAGGAGCTGCAGGGGCTGAAGAAGCCCATCCGGTACTGCCTCGTCGACGTCGGCAACCCCGAGCCGCAGGGCATCATCTGCGGCGCCCGCAACTTCGCCGAGGGCGACCTCGTCGTCGTCGCGCTGCCCGGGGCGGTCCTGCCCGGCGGGTTCGCGATCGCCGCCCGCAAGACGTACGGACACATCTCCAACGGCATGATCTGCTCCGCCCGCGAGCTCGGCGTCTCCGACGAGCACGAGGGCATCATCGTGCTGCCCGCCGGGACCGCCGAACCCGGCGCCGAGGCCCGGCCGATCGTCGGCCTGGACGACATCGTCGTCGAGGTCAACGTCACCCCGGACCGCGGCTACTGCTTCTCCGTGCGCGGCCTCGCCCGGGAGCTGTCGCACTCGCTCGGCGGTGCGTACCGCGACCCGGTCGCCGCGGTCGTGCCGATCGAGGGCGACGGCACCGACGCGTACCGCATCGACGTGCGCGACAGCGTCGCCTGTGACCGGTTCACCGCCGTCGCGGTCCGCGGCGTCGACCCGGCCGCGCCGACCCCGCAGTGGATGAAGTCCCGCCTCGCCGTCGCCGGCGTCCGGTCCATCTCGCTGCCCGTCGACATCACCAACTACCTGATGCTCGAGACCGGCCAGCCGATGCACGCGTGGGACCTGGAGCGGCTCACCGGCGCCCTCGTCGTGCGGCGCGCCGCCGCGGGGGAGACGCTGACGACGCTCGACGGCGTCAAGCGGACCCTCGACCCGCAGGACATCGTCATCGCCGACGACTCCGGTGTCGTGTCGCTCGCCGCCGTCATGGGCGGCAGCACCACCGAGGTGTCGGCGACGACCGTCGACGTGCTCCTCGAGGCCGCGCACTGGGACCCGCTGTCGGTCGCCCGCACGATCCGCCGGCACAAGCTGCCCAGCGAGGCCGGCAAGCGCTACGAGCGGGGCGTCGACCCGCAGATCACCGCCGCCGCGTGCGCGCGGGCCGCGGCGCTGCTCGCCGAGCACGGCGGCGGCACCGTCGACCAGCGGGTCACCGACGTCTACGCGGTCACGCCGCCGGCGCCGGTCACGATGGCCCTCACCCGGCCGTCGGAGCTCGCCGGCATCGACTACACGCCCGAGCGGGTCGTCGAGGTGCTGACGATGATCGGCGCCGCGGTCGAGGTCGAGGACGGGCGCGCGGTCGTGACCCCGCCGACCTGGCGGCTCGACCTCGTCGACCCGGCCGACCTGGTCGAGGAGGTGCTGCGCCTCGACGGGTACGACCGGATCCCCAGCGTCCTGCCGATCGCGCCGCCCGGCGCGGGCCTGTCCGTCACGCAGCGCCGCCGCCGCACCGTCGGCCGTGCCCTCGCCGACGCCGGGTTCGTCGAGTCGCTCTGCTACCCGTTCGTCGGCGAGGCAACCCTCGACGCGCTGCGGATCCCGGCCGGCGACCTCCGCCGCGACATGGTGCTGCTGCGCAACCCGCTCTCCGAGGAGGAGCCGGGGATGCGCACGACGCTGCTGCCGCCGCTGCTGGGCGCGCTGCGCCGCAACCTCGGCCGCGGCCTGCGGGACGTCGCGCTGTTCGAGATCGGCACCGTCTTCCTGCCCGGCGGACCCGTCCAGGTCGCGCCGGCCGCGGGCGTCGACGGGCCGCCGCCGGCCGAGGAGCTGCGGGCCGCGGAGGCGCTGCTGCCGCACCAGCCGTGGCACGTCGCCGCCGTCATCGCCGGCGACGCCGACCCGGCGGGCTGGTGGGGCGCGGGCCGCCCCGCCGACTGGGCCGACGCCGTCGAGGCCGCCCGGATCACCGCCGAGGCGGCCGGGGTCACCCTCACCGTCAAGGCCGCGACCGGCGCCGACGCGGTCGCGCCGTGGCACCCGGGCCGCTGCGCGGCGCTGCTCGTCGGCGACACCGTCGTCGGGCACGCCGGCGAGCTGCACCCGGCGGTCTGCGCCGACCTCGACCTGCCCCGCCGCACCGTGGCGATGGAGCTCGACCTCGACGCGCTGCCGCTGCCGGACGTCGCCACCGCGCCGCGGCTGTCGGGCTTCCCGACGGCGCTGCTCGACGTGGCGCTCGTCGTGGACGCCGCGACCCCGACCGGCGACGTCGAGGCCGCGCTCACCGACGGAGCGGGTGCGCTGCTCGAGTCGGTGCGGCTCTTCGACGTGTACGAGAGCGAGCAGCTCGGCGAGGGACGCAAATCCCTGGCGTACAAGCTGACGTTCCGCGCCCCGGACCGCACGCTCACCGGCGAGGAGGCCCTCGCCGCCCGCGACGCCGCCGTCGCAGTCGCCGCCGACCGCTTCGGCGCGACCCTGCGGGGCGCGTGACCGAAGGCGCGCAGCGTGACCGCCCCGGCGGCGCGCGGCGCGCCCGCTGGAGGTGACCCTCCGCACAGCCGAACACGGGCGGCCGCATCGGACAGATGCGGCCGCCCGAACGGTTGGTCACAACGGTCGAGGCCCCTGCCAGGGGACGGTCAGATATCGGACCGAGCGATATTTCCGCTGGCGGGAAAGGCGGGGGAAAGGTGTGGGCCGGGACGCTTCACCCTGAACGGGTCGGGAGCCGGATGTCCGGAAGTGGTACCGTCACGGCGCCGAGCCATCCTCCGTCTTGTCACGTGGCGTGAGGTCATCCTGAAGGCTCGGCCCGCGCCAAGCGCCGGCTTCGATCTCGGCTCTCCTGGAGGGGCAGCGCGTGTCAGACGATAGTGCATCGGCAGGTTTCACGACCGACGTCGTGATCATCGGAGGTTGCGGCCGGGTCGGTCTGCCGCTCGGCATCGCCATGGCCTCCCGCGGCCTGCAGGTCACCCTGTACGACATCAACGCCGCCGCGGTCGCGGTGGTGAACGACGGACGGCTGCCGTTCGACGAGGAAGGCGCGGCCGAGCCGCTCGCCACCGCCGTCGCGGACGGCAGGCTCACCGCCAGCACCGACCCGTCGACCGTCGCGTCGGCCGAGCACCTCGTCGTGATCGTCGGCACGCCCGTCGACGAGCACCTCAACCCCAACATCGGCGCGGTCCCCGCGGCGATCGAGCGCTGCGCGGAGTACCTGCGCGACGGCCAGCTCATCGTCCTGCGCAGCACCGTGCACCCCGGCGTCACCGCCCTCACCGAGAAGCTCATCAAGCGCCTCGGTGTGCAGGCCGACGTGGCCTTCTGCCCCGAGCGCATCGCCGAGGGCAAGGCGATGACCGAGCTGTTCGAGCTGCCGCAGATCGTCGCCGCCCGCAACCCCGCGGCGATGGAGCGGGCCGAGAAGCTGTTCCGCAACCTGGCGAGCGACATCGTGCGGCTCGAGCCCGAGGAGGCCGAGCTCGCGAAGCTGTTCACCAACACGTGGCGGTACATCAAGTTCGCCGCCGCCAACCAGTTCTGGATGATGTCCAACGACTTCGGCCTGGACTTCGAGCGGATCCGGCACGCCATCCGCTTCCAGTACCCGCGCGCCAACGACATGCCGGGCGCCGGTTTCGCCGCGGGTCCGTGCCTGCTCAAGGACACGATGCAGCTGGCGGCGTTCACCAACAACACGTTCGTGCTCGGCCACAGCGCCATGCTGATCAACGAGGGCCTGCCGCTGTACGTCGTGTCGAAGCTGCAGGAGCGCTTCGACCTGGCGGAGATGACGGTCGGCATCCTCGGCATGGCGTTCAAGGGCGGCAGCGACGACATCCGCGAGTCCCTGGCCTACAAGCTGCGCAAGGTCGTCATGCTGAAGGCGAAGGAGACCCTCTGCAGCGACCCGTACGTCAAGGACGACCGGTTCGTGTCGCAGGACGAGGTCCTCGCCAAGGCCGACCTGCTGATCATCGCCGCGCCGCACTCCGAGTACCGCGACCTGCAGACCGACATCCCGGTCGCGGACATGTGGGGCATCACCAACAAGGGTGTGCGCGTATGACCGGACCGGAGCGCAGCGGAGGTCTGGGCATACAGTGTCGCAGCGACCGGTCAGGCAGGCGCCGTAGCGTAGCGGAGGTGCCTGCATGACTCTTGTGCCGCAGGTTTCTGTGGTGATTCCCGTGTACAACGAGGGTGAGGCCATCGTGCCCTGCCTGGAGCGGATCCTGCGGGCCGTGCTGATGCCGGCCGAGGTCCTCGTCGTGCACGACATGGCGGAGGACACCACAGTGCCCTTCGCGCAGAGCGTCGCCGCCCGCGACCCCCGCGTCCGCACCGTGCTCAACACGTACGGGCGCGGCCCGGCGAACGCGATCCGCTTCGGCATCGACGTCGCCCGCGCCCCGGTCGCCGTCGTCACGATGGCCGACGGCTCCGACGACCCGCGCCAGATCGAGGACCTCGCCCGGCTCGTCGAGCGGGGCGTCGTCGTCGCGGCCGCGTCGCGGTACATGCCGGGCGGGCAGCAGGTCGGCGGTCCCCGGTTCAAGCGGGCGCTGTCCCGCGGCGCCGGCCGGACCCTGTACATGTTCGCCCGCGTCGGCACCCGCGACGCGACCAACAGCTTCAAGGCCTACTCGACGGCGTTCGTCCGGCAGGTCGGCATCGAGAGCAAGACCGGGTTCGAGATCGGCATCGAGCTGACCGCGAAGGCGGCCCGGCTGCGGCTGCCCGTCGCGGAGATCCCGACGATCTGGCTCGACCGGCAGCTCGGCGAGTCCCGGTTCGACGTCGGTCGCTTCCTGCCCAGCTACCTGAAGTGGTGGCGGTTCGCGTTCGGCCGCCGCCTCACCATGGAGCAGGTCGCGAAGCGGCCCGGGTCCTCCGCGGCCCGCGACGACGCGCAGGCGGCCCGCGCGGCGTCCTCGGCGACTTCGACCGAGGCCCGCGACCACGTTCCCAGCAACCACGAAGCAGTTCAGAGTTAAGGAGTGTCTGTGCCAAAGGTCCTGGTCACCGGCTCGGCCGGCTTCATCGGTGGTTATGTCGTCGAGGAGCTGCTGTCCCGCGGCTACCAGGTGGTCGGCCTGGACAACTACTCGAAGTACGGTCCGGTCACCCGTAGCTACGACTCCCACCCCGACTACCGGTTCGTCGAGGGCGACGCGCGTGACGTCGACCTCGTCACGGAGCTGCTCGACGGTTGCGACCACTTCATCGCCGGCGCGGCGATGATCGGTGGCATCTCCTACTTCCACGCCTACGCCTACGACCTGCTCGCCACCAACGAGCGGATCATGGCCTCGTCCTGCGACGCGGCCATCAAGGCGCACCGCGACGGCACCCTCAAGAAGATGACCTACCTGTCGTCGTCGATGGTCTTCGAGTCGACCACGCACTGGCCGTCGAAGGAGGGCGACGAGCGGCTCGTGCCGCCGCCGCTGTCGTCGTACGGCTTCCAGAAGCTCGCCGTCGAGTACTACGCGAAGGCCGCCTGGGACCAGTACAAGCTGCCCTACTCGATCGTCCGGCCGTTCAACTGCGTCGGCGTCGGCGAGGGCCGCGCGCTCGGCGAGGTCGAGGTCCTGTCCGGCAACGTGAAGCTCGCCATGTCGCACGTCGTGCCCGACCTGGTGCAGAAGATCGTGAAGGGCCAGGACCCGCTGCACATCCTCGGCACCGGCGAGCAGGTCCGCCACTACACCTACGGCGGCGACCTGGCCAAGGGCATCATCGCCGTCATGGAGCACGACGACGCCCTCAACCAGGACTTCAACATCTCCACCGCCGAGTCGACCACGGTGCTGGAGCTCGCCGAGGTGATCTGGAAGAAGATCAAGGGCGACGGCGTGCCGTTCAGCGTCGTGTCCGACGACCCGTACGAGTACGACGTGCAGAAGCGCGTCCCGGACGTGTCGAAGGCCAAGGAGGTCCTCGGCTACGAGGCGACCACCTCGCTCGACGAGATGCTCGACGAGGTCATCCCGTGGGTGACCCAGGCCGTGGCCGACGGCAAGCTGTAGATTTCCGCTCGGTTTCTCCAGCGGAGCCGGCTGTTTGCGGCGGGCGCCTCGCACTGCGGTGCGGGGCGCCCGTTCGTTTGACCCGGTGTGAACGCTGTCCGCTGGGCCCTGCCGCTGTTCTTCGCCGCCGGCCTGCTCCGCGGCGGGTTCAACAGCGTCTGGGCCGAGGACGGGCAGGAGTTCCTCACCGACGCGTTGAGCCTGCCCTGGTACGAGCCCTTCGCGACGCCCTTCAACGGCTACTTCCACACCGTGGCCCGCGGGTGCTTCGCCGTCATCGCCCTCTTCCCCGTCTCCTGGGCCGCGGCGCTCAACGCCACCTTCGCCGCCGCCCTCACCGCGCTGCTGGCCACCGCCGTGTTCGCCGCCGCCCGGGACCGCCTGGGGGCCGGCGCCTGGGTCGTCGCCGGGGCCGCCGCCGTCCCGGTGGGGTACGTGCCGAACACCCTCGCGCAGCTGCAGTTCCCCCTCGTGTACGCGGGACTGTGGATGCTGCTGTGGTCGCCGTCGCGGACCTTCCCGCGGGTGGTCGCGTACACCCTGCCGGCCCTGGCGGTGCTCAACTCGATCCTCGGGCTGCTGCTGGTGCCGGTGGCGCTGCTGCGGCTCGGGCTCCGCCGCGACCTGGACGCGCTGCTGCGGGCCGGTGCCCTGCTGCCCGGTGCGGCGCTGCAGCTCGTGCCGCTGCTGGCGGGCGGGTCGCGGCGGGACGTGGGGGAGCGGCCCGACCTGGACCCGGTCTCCGTCGCCGGCACCTACCTGCGCTGGGGCGTGCCGCGCTCGTTCCTCGGCTTCCTCGACGCCTTCGACGACGCATGGCTCTCGCACCGTGCCGTCGTGCTGCTCGGCCTGGCGGTCCCCGCCGCCTGCGCCGGGCTCGCGCTGCTGCGCCGGACCCGGCCGCAGTGGCGGCTCGCGGCGCTCCTGGCCGGGTTCGCCGCGTTCGCGGGCGCGTTCCAGCTCGCCGTGCACGGCGCCCCCGAGGGCCGGTACCTGGTGCTGATCACGCTGCCCAACATCGCCGCGGCCGTCGCCCTGACACTCCCCGGCGATCGTCCGGACGGCCGGTTCGGGACCGTCCCGTTTGTCGCGTTGGCGACACTCGTGGCCGCGGTGAGCGTCGCCGGTCTGCGACCGGGCGGCTATACCGACGGCCTCCCGCGCTGGGACACCACCGTGTCGTACGCCCGCGCCCAATGCCAAGCGGAGCCACGTTTGCGGAGGGTGACGGTCCATACCGCACAGTGGCCGGTCCTCGGCTGGGAGGCCGTCCTGCCCTGCGACCGGCTTCGCTGACAGTGTTCAACATCGCGATGTCTGGACGCTCACCCGCGTTGGGCAGCCGTTGCGGCGGCGTGGCGTTCGGGAGAGACTCGGCGTCGTGGTGGAACAGTGGTGGTGAGCTCCTGGCCGGTTGTACCGTTCGGCCGCGCCGATCTTCTGGCTCACGCCCGCGAGCGCCTTGCGGGCGGCGGCGGCGTGCTGCTCTACGGCCCCGCGGGCATCGGCAAGTCCACCATCCTCGACGCCATCGCGGGCGCCGAGACCGACGCGCTCGTGCTGCGCGCCGCCGCCGCCGAGGCCGAGGCGGACCTGCCGTACCTGGCGCTCGTCGACCTCTTCGACGGCGCGCCCGACGCCGCCGAGCACCTGCCCCCGCACCTGCGCGCCGCCCTCGACGGCGCCCTGCTGCGCAGCGCCCTGCCCGCGACCCCGCACGACCAGCTCGCCGTGCGCCTCGCCGTGCTCGAGCTCCTGCGCGCCCTCGCCGCCGACCGCACCCTGCTGCTCGTCCTCGACGACGTCCAATGGATCGACGAGCCGAGCGCCGAGGTCCTCCGGTTCGTCGCCCGCCGGCTCGGCGAGGCACCCGTGCGCATCCTCGCCGCCGAGCGGATCACCGACGGCGACCGCCCCACCCGCCTCGACCTGTGCCCACCACCAGGCACGACGCTGCTGGTGCCGCCGCTGCCCGAGAGCGACGTCGCCGACCTGCTCCGGGCCAGGTTCGGCGCCGAGGCCGGACGCGCGCACCTGCACCGGATCTACGAGGCCAGCGCCGGCAACCCGCTGTACGCCGTCGAGCTCGGCCGCGCGCTCGGCGTGGCACCGGTGCCGACCACCGACCCGCTGCCCGTGCCCGACCGCCTCCGCTCACTGCTGGCCGCGCGGCTCGCGGCGCTCCCCGCCCCGGACTGGCCCGCGCTGCTGGTCGTCGCGGCCGCCGCCCGTCCCAGCCTCGCCCTCCTGCAACGGTGCGGACTGGCCGAGCACCACCTCGACGCGGCGCTGGCGTCGTCGGTGCTGGACGCCGACGCCGACGGAGCGATCCGGTTCAGCCATCCGCTGCTGCGCGAGATGGTGTACGCCGACGCGACCGCCGCCGCCCGCCGCGAGGCCCACGAACGCCTCGCCGACACCGTCTCCGACCCGGTCGACCGGGCCCGGCACCTCGCCGCCGCCCGGCCCGAACCCGACGAGGCCCTCGCGGAGTGCCTCGCCGACGCCGCGTCCGCGGCGCGCCTCCGCGGTGCCCCGGCCGTCGCCGCCGACCTCGCGGCCCTCGCCGCCGACCGGACACCACGCGACACCCCCGGCGTCGGCGCGGTCCGCCGGCTGAGCGCCGCGCAGTACGCGTACGCCGCCGGGTCGCCCGCCGCCGCCCGCCGGCACGCGACCGCCGCGCTGCGCGACGCCGCCGACCGCCGTACCCGCATCGGCGCCCGGCTCCTGCTCGTCGAGATGTCCGGCGAGGACCACTCCAACTCCGGCCCGCTGCTGGACGCCGCCTTCGTCGAGGCCGTCGACGCCCCCGACCTGCTCGCCCACGTCCGCCTGTACAAAGGCGTCAAGGCATACTACGACGGCGACGGCGAAGGAGCCCTCGCCGAGCTCAAGCGCGCCGAGGAGGCCGCCGAGCTGTGCGGTGACATGGAGCGGCTCGTCGAGGTGCTCAGCTGGAAGGGCAACATCCTGCTCGGCACCCAGGGCGACGAATACCTGGAACGCGCCGGCAAGCTCGCCCGCGGCCTCTCCCTGACCCCGGCGACCGTCGCCGCCCGGCAGGTCGCCGCGATGAGCCGCCTCTTCAAGGGCGAGACCGGCGAGGCCGTCCGCCGCATCGAGGCCCTGCGGATCGCCGTCGAACGGGCCGGCACCGTCCGCGACCTCGCCTCCGTCCTCGTGTCCGTCGCCGGCATCTACTGGCGCGCCGGCCGCTGCGCCGACGCCGTCGCCGCCGGCCGCGAATGCGTCCGCCTCTACGTCGACGTCGAGACCACCCCCGGCCCCGGCTACCTCGTGGCCGCCCTCGCCGAGAGCGGCGGCGGCACCGCCACGGCCGCCGCCGGCTACGCCGAACGCGGCCTCGCGGCCTGCCTCGCCGCCGGCGACGAGGACTGGATCAAGCTCGCCTACGCCGCGTCCGGCCTCGTCCACATGCTGCGCGGCGACCCGGTCGCGGCCGCCGAGGCGTTGCGCGAGGCGTACGCCCTCGACCAGCGCCTGGGCCGCCTCGACCCCGGCATCCTTCCCTGGCACGCCGACTTCATCGAGGCCCTCGTCGGCGCCGGCGCCCGGGCCGAGGCCGCCGAGGTGCTCGACGAGGTGTACAAGCACGCCCGGCACCTGGACCGCACCGTCGTCTTCCTCGGCCTGGCCCGTGCCCGCGCCGTCCTGACCGCCGCCACCGGCGAGGCCCGCGAGGGCGCCGAGGCGCTGCACCAGGCGATCGAGGAATGGCAGGACCACCCGTACCCGCTGGAGGTCGCGCGGGCGTACTACACGCTGGGCGGCCTCGAACGCCGGGCCCACCGCCGCGGCGCCGCCCGGGCCGCCCTCTCCGAGGCCGTCCGCCGCTACGCGGCCGCCGAGGCACACCCCTGGCGCGAAGTCGCCGCCGCGGACCTGGCCCGTCTGGACGGCGGCCGCGGCGCAGGCCTCTCCGAAACCGAACGCCGCATCGTGGAACTCGTCCGCGCCGGCGCCACGAACCGCGAGATCGCCCGCGCCCTCTTCCTGTCAATCAAGGCCGTCGAGGCAAACCTGACCCGCCTGTACCGCCGCCTGAACGTCCGCAACCGCGCCCAACTGGCCCGCGTCCTCGACCCTGAGTAGCTGTAATCCCCGCTGTAATTCCCCCCACCGCTTCGCGGCGGGGCCCGGCGGGGATTCTCACCCGCACCCCAATGCGCCGCTGCGCGGCGCACAGCCGCGCGTGCCGCGCTGGCTGGGATTGCGCGTGCGCGCCGCATCCGGTGGCTGGCCGCCGTCGACGCACCCATCGGGCCCGTGCTGGAGTGTGGAGCGCATGGCCAGTCGACTCTGCCGGGGCCACCGGGGCCACCGGGGCCACCGGGGCCACCGGGGCCACCAGGGCACGACGGCCGTGGACCGCTCGACCTGCGTGATCGCTCGACCGGACAGCGCGGCCTCGGGCGGCTCAACCGGCGGGACGGCTGGACCGGGCGGTTCGACGAGCGGGCCTCTCGGCCGGCGGGCTGCTCGGCTGGCGGGCCACTCGCCCAGGCCGCTCGACCGGCGGGCGGCTCGACCGGCGGGCGGCCTCGGGCGGCTCAACCAGCGTGACCGCTCGGACGGCAACACCCGGCTCGGCTCGACCCTCTGGACGGCGGCCCGGCGACGGTGGCTGGCCGCCTGCACGGGGTCCTCGGACAGTGGATCGGCTGCCAGGTCACCAGCGAGGGCCTGGTCATCCCGGCCGACTCGGACACTCGGCCGGATCGGCAACCGGTGGGCCCGGGCCTTGCCTGGGATCGCCGTCGATGGCAGCCGGGCAGGGTCGTCCCGGGTCGTGTCATCCGGGCCGCCGGTCTGGGTTGCGGGTCCGGGCTGGGCAGTCCCAGGCGGGGCTCGCGGTCCAGTCGAGCCGGTCCAGTCGAGCCGGTCCAGTCGAGCCGAGCCAGTTCAGCCGAGCCAGTCTGGTGCAGCGGGTCTGGTGCAGATTGCCGGCTTGCGGGTTCGTCGTTGAGGTGGCCAGTGTCGAATCGTCAGGTGCCCCACGCTTCAGCGTTGACGCGCGTCACCGGGAGCGTCGGTGAGACACCGAGGGTGCTTCCTGTGTTCGCGCGCGTGAAGGCGGGACGGGTTGTGGTGGTTGGCGGGCTGGGGGCGAAAGCGGTGGCGGGTCGGCGAGCGGTTACGGGACCCGTGATGGCCGCTGCGTTCCGGTCTCCAGCATCCTAACTCCATCCACCTAATTGACCTTGGGTGGTGCAGTTGGAGGGCTACGCAGTGTATCAGTTGAAGGGAACGCCGAGGCTGGAGTGACGGGGTCCGCAATCTGCTTGAAACCAACGCATGCATAGAGATACAGTTGGACGCATGGGAATACGAGTCGCTGTTGCGGGGGCTTCAGGGTACGCGGGTGGGGAGTTGCTGCGGCTGATCGCCGGGCATCCGCATCTCGACCTGGGGGTGGCAACCGGGTTTGCACAGGCAGGGTCGAAGGTAGGAGCGGTGCACCCGCACGTGCGGTCGCTGCGTGATGTCGTCTTGGCGCCGACCGAGGCCGGGGTGCTCGCCGAGTCCGGCGCCGACCTCGTGTTCCTGGCGCTGCCGCACGGGGAGTCCGCGGCGCTCGCGGCGCAGCTGCCGGCGTCGGTGAAGGTGGTCGACATCGGTGCGGACTTCCGGCTCGCGGCGGCCACCGACTGGACGAAGTACTACCCCGGCGAGCACGCCGGGACGTGGACGTACGGGCTGCCGGAGCTGCCCGGGCAGCGGGAGCGGATCGCGGCGTCCAGCCGGGTGGCCAACACCGGCTGCTACGCGGTGTCGGTGGTCCTCGCGCTGGCGCCGCTGATCGCCGCGGGTGTCGCCGACCCCGAGGACGTCGTGGTGGTCGCGGCGTCTGGGACGTCGGGGGCGGGCCGGTCCGCGAAGGTGCACCTGCTGGCGTCCGAGGTGATGGGGTCGCTGTCGCCGTACAAGGTGGGGGCGCACCAGCACGTGCCGGAGATCAAGCAGGCGACCGGGGCCACCTCGCTGTCGATGACGCCGGTTCTGGCGCCGATGCCGCGGGGCATCCTGGCGACGGTGACGGCGAAGGCGAAGACCACCGCCGACCCCGCCGACGTGCTCCGGCAGGCGTACGCGGGGGAGCAGTTCGTGCAGGTGCTGCCGGAAGGGCAGTGGCCGCACACGGCGTCGACGTTCGGGAGCAACGCCGCGCACCTGCAGGCGACCGTGGACGTCGACAGCGGCAGGATCATCGTGGTCTCCGCGATCGACAACCTCGTCAAGGGTGCCGCGGGCCAGGCAGTACAGAATGCGAATCTGATGCTCGGGCTGCCTGAGGGTGCCGGGCTCACCGCCGATGGGATCGCGCCATGAGTGTCACCGCACCGAAGGGTTTCCGGGCCGCCGGGGTCGCCGCCGGCATCAAGGCCACCGTTGGGGCGCTGGACGTGGCGCTCGTCGTCAACGACGGGCCGGACTGGACGGCGGCGGCCGTGTTCACCGGCAACAGGATCAAAGCGGCGCCGGTGCTGTGGAGCCAGCAGGTCCTGCGGGCCGGCATCGTGCGGGCCGTCATCCTCAACTCCGGCGGCGCCAACGCGTGCACCGGGCCGGCGGGCTTCCAGGACACGCACGCGACCGCCGAGCACACCGCGGCCGTGCTGTCGGGGCGGGCGTCGCGGTTCCCGGTCGGGGCCGGTGACGTCGCGGTCTGCTCGACCGGCCTGATCGGTGAGCGGCTGCCGTTGAAGAAGCTGCTGTCCGGCGTCGACGCGGCCGCCCGCGGGCTGGCCCGCGACGGCGGGGCGGAGGCCGCGAGGGCCATCATGACGACCGACACCGTGCCGAAGACGGCCGTCCGCAACGGGCAGGGGTTCACCGTCGGCGGGATGGCCAAGGGCGCCGGCATGCTCGCGCCGGGGCTCGCCACGATGCTGGTGGTGCTGACCACCGATGCCGTGGCCGACGCGGACGTGCTCGACGCGGCCCTCAGGGCCGCGACCCGGGTCTCGTTCGACCGGATCGACTCCGACGGCTGCATGTCGACCAACGACACGGTGCTGCTGATGGCCAGCGGCGCCGCCGGGATCCAGCCGACCCAGGAGGAGCTGGCCGAGGCGGTCACCGCCGTCTGCAAGGACCTCGCCGCGCAGCTGGTCGCCGACGCGGAGGGCGCGACGAAGGAGATCGCGATCGAGGTCACCGGCGCGGCGAGCGAGGACGACGCGGTCGAGGTCGGCCGGTCGATCGCCCGCAACAACCTGGTGAAGACCGCGTTCTTCGGCAACGACCCCAACTGGGGCCGGATCCTGGCCGCGATCGGCACCACGGGGGCCGCGTTCGAGGCCGACGAGGTCGACGTCGCCATCAACGGCGTGTGGATCTGCAAGGGCGGGGCGGCCGGCGAGGACCGCTCCAAGGTGGACCTCAGCGCCCGCGAGGTCACGGTCACCGTCGACCTGCACGCGGGTGCGGCGGCTGCCACGGTACTGACGAACGACCTGTCCATGGGCTACGTGCACGAGAACTCGGCGTACTCGTCATGACGGCGAAGGCGAACGTCGTGACGGCGAAGGCGAAAGCGGCATGAACGGGCGGAACCTCGGCATCGCGCTGGGCAAGGCGAACACCCTCATCGAGGCGCTGCCCTGGCTGGAGCGGTTCTCCGGCTCGACCGTCGTGGTCAAGTACGGCGGCAACGCCATGCTCGACAACGAGCTGAAGCGCGCGTTCGCCGCCGACATGGTGTTCCTGCGCCACGTCGGCATCAAGCCGGTCGTCGTGCACGGCGGCGGCCCGCAGATCTCGGCGATGCTCAAACGGCTCGGCATCACCAGCGAGTTCAAGGGCGGCCTGCGCGTCACCACCCCCGAGACCGCCGACGTGGTCCGGATGGTGCTCGTCGGGCAGGTCGGCCGGGAGCTCGTGGGTCTCATCAACGAGCACGGCCCGCACGCCGTCGGCATGTCCGGCGAGGACGCGGGCCTGTTCACCGCGGTGCGCCGGCCCGCGATCGTCGACGGCTCGCCGGTCGACATCGGCCAGGTCGGCGACGTCGAGCACGTCAACGTCGGCGCCGTCGCCGACCTCATCGCCGCCGGGCGGATCCCGGTCGTGTCGACGGTCGCGCCCGACGCCGACGGGGTGCTGCACAACCTCAACGCCGACACCGCCGCCGGGGCGCTCGCCATCGCGCTCAAGGCCCGCAAGCTCGTGGTGCTCACCGACGTGGAGGGCCTGTACGCCCGCTACCCGGACCCGGAGTCGCTGATCTCGCAGCTGACCACGGACGAGCTCACCGAGCTGCTGCCGACGCTCGAGTCGGGGATGGTGCCGAAGATGGAGGCGTGCCTGCGCGCCGTCAAGGGCGGCGTGCCCGCCGCGCACGTCGTCGACGGCAGGGTGCCCCACTCCCTGCTGCTGGAAGTCTTCACATCGGAAGGGTTCGGGACCATGGTGGTGTCAGGATGACGCTGGTGCAGCGCTTCGAGGCGTCGGTGATGAACACGTACGGGCCGCCGTCGCTGGGACTCGTCAGCGGCAGCGGATCCGTCGTCGTCGACGAGGCCGGACGGTCCTATGTGGATCTGCTCGGCGGGATCGCGGTCAACCTGCTCGGCCACGCCCACCCCGCGGTCGTCGCCGCCGTGGCGCAGCAGATCGCCACGCTCGGCCACGTGTCCAACCTGTTCGCGTCGCCGCCGGTCGTCGCCCTCGCCGAGCGGCTCCTGGACCTCGGCGGCCGGCCGGGCGCGGTGTTCTTCGGCAACTCCGGCGCCGAGGCCAACGAGGCCGCGTTCAAGCTGTCCCGCCGCACCGGCCGCACGAAGATCGTGGCCGCGCAGGCCGGGTTCCACGGCCGCACCATGGGCGCCCTCGCGCTCACCGGGCAGCCCGCGAAGCAGGAGCCGTTCCGCCCGCTCCCCGGCGAGGTCGTGCACGTCCCGTACGGTGACGTCGCCGCGCTCGAGGCGGCCGTCGACGGCGACACGGCGATGGTGCTGCTCGAGCCGATCCAGGGCGAGTCCGGGGTCGTGGTCCCGCCCGCCGGCTACCTCACCGCCGCGCGGGAGGTCACCGCCCGGCACGGCGCGCTGCTCGCCCTCGACGAGGTGCAGACCGGCATCGGCCGGACCGGGCACTGGTTCGCCCACCAGGCCGAGGGTGTGCGCCCCGACGTCGTCACCCTCGCCAAGGGTCTCGGCGGCGGGCTGCCGCTCGGCGCGATGATTGCGTTCGACGGCGCCGCCACCCTGCTCGGCCCCGGCCAGCACGCGTCCACGTTCGGCGGCAACCCGGTCTGCTGCGCCGCCGCCCTCGCGGTGCTCGACACCATCGAGTCCGAGCACCTCCTCGAGCACGTCAAGCAGCTCAGCGAGCGCATCCGCCGCGGCGTCGAGGCCCTCGACAGCCCGCTCGTCCGGGAGGTCCGCGGGGCGGGGCTGCTGCTCGGCATCGTCCTCAACGGGCCGGCCGCGGGCGCGCTCGCCGCCGTCCTGCGCGACGCCGGGTTCCTCGCCCAGGCGGCGCAGCCGGACGTGCTGCGCATCGCGCCGCCGCTCATCCTGACCGACGAGCAGGCCGACGCGTTCCTCGCCGCGCTCGGCCCGGCCCTGGACGCGGTGCGGGCCTGATGCCTCGTCATCTGCTCAGGGACGACGACCTGACCGCGGCCGAGCAGGGGGAGATCCTCGACCTGGCCGCGGCGATGAAGGCGGACCGGCACGGGTTCAAGCCCTTCGCCGGTCCGCGGTCCGTCGCCGTCATCTTCGAGAAGCAGTCGCTGCGGACGCGGGTCTCGTTCGAGGTCGGCATCGCCGAGCTCGGCGGCACCCCGCTCATCATCGACGCGGTCAGCACCCACTTCGGCCGGGGCGAGGAGATCGGCGACGCGGCGAAGGTCCTGTCGCGGTACGTGTCGGCGATCGTCATCCGGTCCAATGTGGACGCCCGCGTGGCAGAGCTGGCCGAGCACGCGACGGTGCCGGTCGTCAACGCGCTCACCGACGGTTTCCACCCGTGTCAGCTGCTCGCGGATCTTCTGACGGTACGGGAGCGCCTCGGCTCGACGGAGGGCCGGACCCTCACGTACCTCGGCGACACCGCGAACAACATGGCCAACTCCTACGCGCTCGCCGGGGTCACCGCCGGCATGCGGGTGCGCCTGAGCGGCCCGGCGGGCTTCGAGCCCGACGCGTCCATTGTGGACGCCGCGCGCCGGCGGGGCAGCGTCGAATGGGTGCCGGACCCGGCGGAGGCAGTGAAGGACGCGGACGTCGTCGTCACGGACACATGGACATCGATGGGTCAGGAGGGCGACGGGCTCGACCGGATCACGCCCTTCCGCCCCTACCAGGTGAACGCGGAGCTCCTCGCGAACGCCCACGCCGAGGCTATCGTGCTGCACTGCCTGCCCGCGCACCGTGGCGACGAAATCACCTCCGAGGTGATGGACGGCCCGCAGAGCGCGATCTGGGACGAGGCCGAGAACCGGCTGCACGCCCAGAAGGCGTTGCTGGCCTGGCTGCTGGACAAGTCGTGAGCGGCGCGGAGGGCGGCCGCCGCGGCGCGGCCGGGGCGGCGTCATGAGCGTTCCCGTCTCGAAGGCCGCGCGGCACGACCGGATCGCCGCGCTGATCCGCGGGTCGGCCGTGCGGTCGCAGACGGAGCTGGCGGAGCTGCTGGCCGGGGACGGGATCCAGGTGACGCAGGCGACGCTGTCGCGGGACCTCGAGGAGCTGCGGGCCGTCAAGGTCCGCGGCGAGTACCTCATCCCCGAGGACGGCGAGCGGGCGCTGCGGCCGGCGGAGGAGGCCCCGACCCGGCTGATCCGGCTGCTGCGCGAGCTGCTCACCGGCGCCGACAGCTCCGGCAACCTCGTCGTCCTGCGGACCCCGCCGGGCGCCGCGCAGTTCCTCGCCAGCGCCATCGACCGCACCGGGCTGCCCGACATCGTCGGCACCATCGCCGGCGACGACACCATCATGGTCGTCGCCCGGCAGGGGCCCGACCCGCTCGGGCAGCCGACCGCCGGCGAGCTGCTCGCGGCGAAACTCACCGAATGGGCCCATCTCGACGGCCCGTCGAAATAACGCGATCTTGCACATGGAAGGATCGTCGCGTGGCAACTTCGTCTTCTGAGTCCCCGACCCGTCTCTGGGGCGGCCGGTTCGCGGGCGGGCCCGCCGAGGCCCTCGCCCGGCTGTCGGTGAGCGTGCAGTTCGACTGGCGGCTGGCGCCCTACGACCTGGCCGGGTCGCGGGCGCACGCGCGGGTCCTCGCCCGGGCCGGGCTGCTCGACGCCGACGAGCTCGGCAGGATGCTCGCCGCGCTCGACGACCTGGAGTCGGCGTGCGCCGCCGGCGAGTTCCGGCCCACGGTCGACGACGAGGACGTGCACACCGCCCTCGAGCGGGGGCTCCTGGAGCGCCTCGGCGCGCTCGGCGGGAAGCTGCGCGCCGGCCGGTCCCGCAACGACCAGGTCGCCACCGACCTGCGGCTGTACCTGCGGGACCACGCCCGCGGCGTCGCCGCCCGGATCGTGGAGCTCGCCGACGCGCTCGTCGAGCAGGCCGCCCGGCACGTCGACACGCCCGCGCCCGGGTTCACGCACCTGCAGCCGGCGCAGCCGATCGCGTTCGGCCACCAGCTGCTCGCGCACGTGCAGTCGCTGCTGCGCGACCTCGACCGGCTCCGCGACTGGGACGTGCGCGCCTCGGTCAGCCCGCTCGGCGCCGGCGCCCTCGCCGGGTCGTCGCTGCCGCTGGACCCGACGCAGGTGGCGAAGGAGCTCGGGTTCTCCAGCGCCGCGGCCAACTCGATCGACGCCGTCTCCGACCGGGACTTCGTCGCGGAGTTCCTGTTCGTCGCGGCCCTCACCGGCGTGCACCTGTCGCGCCTCGGTGAGGAGGTCGTGCTGTGGACGACCCCCGCGTTCGGCTGGGTGCAGCTCGACGACGCGTTCGCGACCGGGTCGTCGATCATGCCGCAGAAGAAGAACCCCGACATCGCCGAGCTCGCCCGCGGCAAGTCCGGCCGGCTCATCGGCGGCCTCACCGGCGTCCTGGCGATGCTCAAGGGCCTGCCGCTGGCGTACGACCGGGACCTGCAGGAGGACAAGGAGCCGGTGTTCGACGCGGTCGACACCCTGGAGCTGGTCCTGCCGGCGATGGCCGGGATGGTCTCCACGATGACGGTCCGGGTCGACCGGCTCGCCGAGCAGGCGCCGGTCGGCTACACCCTGGCCACCGAGGTCGCCGAGTGGCTCGTCCGGCAGGGCGTGGCGTTCCGCGACGCGCACGAGATCACGGGCAAGCTCGTCGTGATCGCCGCGGCCCGCGACATCGGCCTCGACGAGGTCTCCGACGAGGACCTGCAGGTCGTCAGCCCGCACCTGACGCCCGCGGTCCGCGAGGTGTTCTCCGTCCCCGGCGCCCTGGCGGCGCGCACCACGCCCGGGTCGACGGGGCCCGGGCCGGTCGCCGACCAGCTCGCCGTCGCCGGTGGCAAGCTCGACCGTTGGCGGTCCTGGGCGGCGGAGACGGTGCTACCGTCCGAATGATGCGGGTGACACAGTGCGACGGGTGACGCAGAACGTGCTCGGCGACGCGTCGGTGCTGCGCGTCACCGAGGCCGACGTCCCGCACCCCGGCCCGACCGAGATCCTGGTCGAGATGCACGCCGCCGGCGTCAACCCGGTCGACTGGAAGGTCCGCTCCGGCGGCGGCTTCCTCGGCACCCCGCCGTTCACCGTCGGCTGGGAGCTGTCCGGGGTCGTCGCCGCGACCGGCACCGGCGTCACCAGGTTCGCCGTCGGCGACGAGGTGTTCGGCATGCCCCGCTTCCCCGGGGAGGCGGCCGCCTACGCCGAGTACGTCACCGGGCCCGCCCGGCAGTTCGCGCTGAAACCGCTCAACCTCAGCCACGAGCAGGCCGGCGGGCTCGCGCTCGCCGGCCTCACCGCCTGGCAGGTCCTCGTCGAGACGGCCGGCGTCCTGGACGGGCAGCGGGTGCTGGTCCCGGCCGCGGCCGGCGGCGTCGGCCACCTCGCCGTGCAGATCGCGAAGGCCCGCGGCGCGTACGTGATCGGCACCGCGTCGGCGCCCAAGCACGACTTCGTGCGGTCCCTCGGCGCCGACGAGGTCCTGGACCACCAGCCCGGCGACCTGGCCGGCGTGAAGGACATCGACGTGGCCGTCGCCACGATCGCGGGGCAGATCCCGGAGCTGGTGGCGACCCTCGGGCCGGAAGGGGCGCTCGTCGCCCTCAACGGCGCCG
This sequence comes from Dactylosporangium sp. NPDC049742, assembly GCF_040674675.1. Lineage (NCBI taxonomy): Bacteria > Bacillati > Actinomycetota > Actinomycetes > Micromonosporales > Micromonosporaceae > Dactylosporangium > Dactylosporangium sp. NPDC049742. The sequence continues at coordinate 243,806 of NZ_JBFANF010000010.1, forward strand.
ACGAGGCCGCCGCGATCGAGGCGGGCGGCGTGTTCCTGCTCGCCGAGCCCGACCGGGCCGGCCTCGAGCACCTCACGGCGCTCGTGCTCGACGGCCGGCTCACCGTCCACGTCGACCGGGTCTTCCCGCTCGACCAGGTCGTCCGCGCGCACGAGTACGGCGAGCTCGGCCACACGACCGGCAAGGTCGTGCTGACGCCGTAAGCCAGCCGTGGGTCGGCCGTAAGCCAGCCGTGGGTCGGCCGTGGGTCAGTGGGTCACGGCGTAGTGCAGGATCACGTTGTGGATGTGCTGGGTCTTCTCGACCCCGCGGACCTCGATCTCGTACGTGTGGGCGCCGACGTGGACGGCGATGTTGCCGCTGCTGAAGAAGTTGCCCGCCCACGACTTGTTGCTCACGATCGAGACGGCGGTCACCTTCTGGTAGGGGATCGACGTGAGCGCGAGCCGCTTGCCGACGAACGAGCGGTCCTGCAGGATCACGCGGCGGTCGGTCAGGCCGATGAACCCGGTGCCGACGCCGACGGCGTCGTAGACGGCGATGATGGTCTCGCCGGGCAGCAGACCGGACTGGATCTGCTCGAACTGTTCACGGCGGTCGTACTTCACCTGTTGGGCCATGTGTCCAACGTAGACCGACCCCTCAACCCGGCCGGTGGCGCGCATGGGTCATCCTGGACGGCACATCACGTCGAGGAGGAGCCGTGCCGATCCTGTTCCGCAAGGCGATGCGTTTCGGCCCGCTGGTGCTGAACTTCACCCCGAAGGGCCTGTCCTCGTGGGGGTTGAAGATCGGCAAGTGGTCGTGGAACTCGAAGACCAGGGCCCACCGCTACGACCTGCCCGGCCCGTTCTCGTGGCGCAGCCGCGGCCGCCGCGGCGGCAGCTGAAACAAAGCCGCAGCTGAGCGGCAGCAGCCGAAGGCCGTTGCTGAGCAGCCGCAGCTGAAGAAGCCCGCGGAGGCCGCGCCGCCTACAGGCCGCCGCGGGCGGACGACCCGTTGCTGAACACGCGCACCGGGACGTTCACCGTGCCCGGGTCGACGCTCCACTGCGCCGCGACCCGGTGCACGTCGCCGTCGTCGACGAGCTGACCGAAGGACCGCTCCAGGTCCGACGCCTCGCCGATCTCGTCGATCTCGCCGTCGGTGGCGGCGAACGACCGGAGCAGATCCCCCGACCGGGCGCGCTGCCATCGGTACACCTGCAGCCCTCGATGTGACGAGAAGAACTGCACCTCGGTCTCCAGGGCCGCGCTGAGCCCCGTCACGTCCGGCCGGTCCTTCATGAGCGCCATGCCCAGGACCAGGACCCACCCGTCGACCGGGGGCGTCACGATCAGGCGGTCGTCGGTGAAGTACGCCAGGTCGACGCCGGCCCGCCAGCCGGTCTCGCCGAGCTCGGTGAGCCCGAGCGCCGCCGCCGGGTCCCGGTCGCGCACGGCCAGCCACGCCATCTTCTGCACGCTTCGACGCTACCCCGCGACGCGCGGGGCTTGACGCGGCGGCGGCGAGGTTGCATGGTTAGTTACATGAGTAATGAACCGACGAACCGCGCCGATGGATGAGGGTCGGCCGATCTTCCTGCAGATCGCAGAGCAGATCGAGACGTCGATCGTCGACGGTTCGCTGCCCGAGGAGGCGCAGGTCCCGTCGACGAACGAGCTCGCGGCGTTTCACCGGATCAACCCCGCCACCGCCGCCAAGGGCGTCAACCAGCTCGTGGACGACGGCGTGCTCTACAAGAAGCGAGGCATCGGCATGTTCGTCTCCCCGGGCGCGCGGGCCAGGCTCCGGCAGCGCCGCAAGGAGCAGTTCAGCGAGTTGTACCTGCAGCCGCTGCTGGCCGAGGCGGCGAAGCTCGGCATCCACGCCGACGAGCTCAAGTCGATGATCGACCGCCACGAGGAGCAGCGATGACCACCACCCCCGTCGTGTCGGTGCAGGGCGTCTCGAAGCGGTTCGGCTCCGTCGCCGCGCTCGACGACGTCAGCTTCGACCTGCGCCGCAACGGCATCTACGGCCTGCTCGGCCGCAACGGCGCCGGCAAGACCACCCTCATGCAGCTGCTCACCGGCCAGCAGTTCGCCACCGCCGGCACGATCCGCGTCCTCGGCGCCGACCCCGTCGAGAACAGCCAGGTGCTGCGGCAGGTCAGCTTCGTCAAGGAGAGCCAGCGCTACCCGGACACGTTCAAGGTGCGGCACGTCCTGCTCGCCGGCCGGCTGCTGTTCCCCGAGTGGGACGAGGCGTTCGCCCAGTCGCTCGTCGCCGACTTCCAGCTGCCCGCCGGCCGGCTGGTGAAGAAGCTGTCCCGCGGCATGCTGTCCGCGCTCGGCGTCACCGTCGGGCTCGCGTCCCGGGCGCCGCTGACGTTCTTCGACGAGCCGTACCTGGGCCTGGACGCCGTGTCGCGCCAGCTGTTCTACGACCGGCTGCTCGCCGACTACGCCGAGCACCCGCGGACCGTCGTGCTCTCCACCCACCTCATCGACGAGGTCGGCGACCTCATCGAGCACGTGCTGCTCATCGAGCGCGGCCGGATCGTCCTGGACGAGGCCGCCGACGCGCTGCGCGGGCAGGTCGTCACCGTCACCGGTCCGGCGCCGGCCGTCGACCGGCTCACCGTGAACACCGACGAGCTGCACCGCGAGCAGCTCGGGCCGCTCACCCGCGCCACCGTCCGGGGCGCCGTCCCGGCCGGCGCGGCCCGGGAGGCCGGCGTCCAGCTGGAACCCGTCTCGCTGCAGCAGCTCGTCGTCCGCATCACCGCACGGAAGGCCGCCTCATGAACCGCGTCTTCGCCATCGTCCGCATGCAGGCCGCGGGCCGCCGCGACGGCCTCGTCTGGCCCCTGGTCATCCTCGGCATCGCGTTCGCCGTCAACCTGGTGCTGTTCGGCTCGATGGGCGACGAGATGGGCGACCGTCCCGTGACCGGCGGCCTGGCCAGCGTCTACATCACCGCGCTCGTGTTCGGGGCGGTCGCGATGGCGCAGCAGTTCCCGTTCGCGCTCGGGATGAGCGTGACCCGGCGCGAGTTCGGCGCCGCGATCGGCCTGTTCACCCTCGCGCAGACCGTCATCTACGCCGTGCTCCTCGTCGTCCTCCAGGCGGTCGAGGCCGCCACCGGCGGGTGGGGCCTGCGGATGCGGTTCTTCGGCATCGGCCTCATCGACACCTACGGCGTGCCGGCCCAGCTGCTCATGTACGGCGTGCCGCTGCTGCTGATGAGCCTCATCGGGATCGCGTTCGGCGCCGTGTACGTGCGCTGGCGCACCAACGGCGTCTTCGGCGCGATCACCGGCGTCATGGTCGTCCTCGGGCTCGCCGCCGCCCTCATCACCAGGACGGGCAGTTGGCCGGCGGTCGGCGACTGGCTCCTGGACCAGAGCGCGCTGTCCCTGTTCGCCGGCTGGCCCTCGCTCGCCGTCGTGCTGCTGACCGCGCTGTCCTGGACCGCCCTGCGCAAGGCGACCGCCTGACCCGTGCGCCGGCGTCACGCCCCGTCATGCCCCCGCCGCGGGATCCAGCGTGCTGAGGATCGACAGGCCGCGGCGGCGGTGCTCGGCGGCGGTCACCGGGTCGGCGGCGTCGTCGTGGGCGTCGGCGAGGTGGGCCAGGACCGCGGCCTCGCCGGAGCGGTCGCCGAGCTCCAGGTACGCCCGCAGCGCGTGCCCGTAGCAGGCGATCGCCTGGCGGGGGTCGCCGAGCCGGTGGTGGGCGTGGCCGACCGCGTCCCAGGCGCCCGCCTCGCCGTGCCGGTCGTCGAGCTCGATCGTCTCGGTGAGCGCCTCCCGGCAGCGCTGCAGGGCCTGCCGGTGCTCGCCGAGGTGGCCGTGGATCCAGCCGGTGGCGTTGAGGGCGCGGGCCCGCCAGATCCGGTCGCCGAGCCGGTCGAAGCGGCGCAGCGCCTCCTCGGTCAGCGACAGCGCCCGCGGGAACCGGTGCAGGCGCAGCGCCAGCCCGCCCAGGTGGTAGCCGGCCCGGGCCAGCCCCGCCGCGTCACCGGCCTGCTCGTGCACCCACATCGCGGCGCCCAGGTGGTGCTCGGCGTCCTCGTAGCGGCCGATCCGGGCGTACGTGCGACCCAGCGCGCACGCGGTGTCGCCGAGGCCCGCGTGGTCCAGCGCCGGCGACTGAGCCCGTGACCGGCCCCGCAGCTGGGCCCGCAGCGCGGTCTCGTGGACGGCGACGAGGTCGTGCCACCGCCCGCGCCAGTCGAGGAACGTCGTGACCGCGGCCGCGAGCCGCCACGCGTGCCCGTCGAAGCCGGCGTCGGCGGCGAGGCGCACGGCCGCGAGCAGCGGGTCGCGTTCCGCGTCGAACCAGGCCAGGGCCTCGCCGCGGGTCCCGGGCCGGGGCACCGCGGTGCCGGGCTGCGGGTCGCCGAGCCGCTGCGGGCCGTGGGCCGGGTCGAGCAGGCGGGCCGCCGCGTCGGCGGTGTGCAGGTAATGGTCCAGCAGCCGGTGTACGGCCGGCCGGTGGCCCGGCGCCGCGTCGTGGACGGCGGCCTGCTCGGCGGCGTACGCCCGCAGCAGGTCGTGCAGGCAATACCGGCCGGGCGTGTCCTCGAAGACGAGGTTGGCGCGCACCAGCTCCGCCAGGGGCGCGCGGGCCGCGGCCGCCGGGACGCCGGCGAGGCTGGCGACCGCGGCGGCGCCGAGGTCCGTGCCGGGGGCGAGGCTCATCCGGCGCAGCAGCTCCGCGGCCGCCGGTCGCAGCGCCCGGTAGGACCAGGAGAACACCGCCCGCGGGTCGGACACCGGGTCGTCCCCGGCGATCGCGTCCAGCGTGCCGGACAGCGTGCCGGCGGCGCGCAGCGACGCCGCCGCGTGGTTGCCGGCGCGGTGGTCGCCGTCCAGGCTCCACTGGACCCGGGCCGCGAAGTCGTTCTGCGCGGCAGCGGCCCAGC